>JBATDL010000661.1:0-5696 GCA_049663445.1 Candidatus Competibacter sp. | reverse complement strand
CTTATCCGGAGAGGCGGCTTACAGTGGTTTGAGCCCAGTGCCAACGCTGTGATAGTGGGTGAAATTGCGGACCAGATCGCAAATTTCAGGCGCCAAGCCGGGTGCAGGCGTCGGGCAAGCAACTCCCACCGCCGCAGGAGTCAGGACAGGCATCGGGCAGGCAGTCGGGCACCACCTCACAACCGCGCTTCTTGCGCCTCCCGTCGCGATCCCGACCGGCGCCCAACTGTCGCCCAACTGTCGCGCCGCTGTCCGGCAGGCCCGCAATCGGTTGCAAATCGTGGTCAAGGCCAGCCACAACCCGTCGCAGGCGATTATCTGACGGGCGAACGCCGAATAGGAAGGCCCCCTGTGTGGAACCCGGTGGGTGCAGCAATAACCCTTGCGCGGAGATAGATGGCACTGGTAGGCCGTGAGCGCGGCCAAAGCGAGGCCATCGAACAGGTTCATGGAATCAAGGGGGCGACGGCGGTCCGGTCGAGGGAAACTGCAAGGCCGGCGGGAAACGCCGTTGCCCCGCCGGCCTGGGTACGAGTCCGCTTACCGCTACTTTTGCCTAGAGGAATCGCGTGGTACCACATATTCCAGCCGTTCGGCGATGAGAGTTGCGGTGCTGGCGCAGACCTGGATCTGATCGAGCAGACTGTTGATCTCGTTTTCCAATGCGGCGACGGTATTGATGCCATCTACCCCGTAGGATAGGGAGTTACTCACGACCTGGTGCGCCTGTCCAGCCGCTTCATGTGCCGAGCGGAGCTGGCGTGCCGTACTGTTGAGCAGGTGCGCCAGCCGATGGCGAGTATCCTTTGGAATCAAATTTGGGTTCATGGCTGTTGCTGTGTGATGTCCACAACCTTCCGACGATTGGTGAGCCGTGCGGAATCTCATTACTCATTAATTATGAAGAGTAAATGCAAGTATAGACGGGCGGGATTTTCCCAGCCTCTAAATCTTGCGCTCAAAGGCGGTCAGCACACGGGTTGCCAGTCGGTAGAGTTGTGCCGGCCGGTGCGCGCCGATCCGAAACTGGCTTGGGATCGGATCGATGATGCCCTGTTCCAAGATCTTGTGGCGGAACGACGCCTTGTCGAGGCGGATACCGATGGTTTGTTCGTAGATGCGATGCAGTTCGTTCATGGTGAATTCCGCCGGTAGTAGAAAGACCGGTAAAGAAGAATAAGTTGCCTTGCTTCGCAGCCGTTCGATGGCTTTGGCAACGATCCAGTCGTGGTCGAACGGCAGCGCCGGCAGTGTGTCCGCCGGAAAGGCTTCGGCGACTTGGCTCTGATCCAGCAGGGCAGCGGGGATTAGGGCGTAATAAGCGATGCTGACCGACCAGCCCCGGGGGTCCCGGGCGGTCCCGGAAAAGGTGAACAACTGTTCGAGATAGGGCGCTTCGAATCCGATCTTGCCGCGAACCACTCTTCGGGCCGCCGCGTCCGCGTCCGCGTCCTCATCGATGCGCACGAATCCGCCTGGCAGCGCGAGCTGCTGCTCAAACGGCGGCTCCTTGCGCCGGGCCAGAATCAGCCGCAGGCGCTCGTCGAGAATGGTGAACAACGCTGTGTCTACCATCACCAGCGGTCGAGGAAAGGGAAGCTCCATGGCCGGCATACTCCTAATAGCTATCTTTAGTGTGATAAACAATTAACAAAAACTATATCATAAATCTGACTGAGCTCTATTTTCCTCATCGCGCGGTATCGTGCACCACTTTCGGATTTGTACTCCAGAAGCGCGCGGAAATTTCCACCGTCTCGGCTCCGAATTACGAGGTGCAAAGGCCGGATTTGCCACAGGAGCTGGCGCACGGCGGCAGGCACAGCGGCAAGAATTGCTTGGGTTTCGGTGACGCTTGGCACCCTCGCACCTAGGAAACGGTAGAGGATGGGGATGCAAAAATGACAAACCCGGCGAGAGAGAGGTTGCCTCTTTAGGTCTGCCGGAGCACGGCCATGGCTTTCTTGGCATCCCGAATCATGCAGTCTGGACAAGAAAAAATGTAGCTCCAAACTGGGTTTTTACCGCTCCAAGCTATTCGCCGCCGTCCCGTTATGGGAGTCTTTCCTATCATCCGTGGTGCGCAAGGATTTTTTCCGCCACCCTCAGTCCCAGCCCACCCGCAAGGACAGCGGCCAGATCACCCGCCGTCGGGTCGATGGATCGCCCCACAACGACGCGAGTTCCGTCGCCAGTCCGTCCACCGGGTCCGTGCCGTGGTCGGCGAGGTAACGCCCCGTCGCCGACCAGCTTCGCAAGTAGCCGAGCAGTTCCGGCAAGGTCCAGGTCGCGGTCATGTGGAATTTCGGTGCCGGGATTTCGCGGAATGGGAACGGCAAGGTCTGGTAGCCGTTTTCGACGTACCGGCGTTCGGGTGGCCAGCAGGGTCCCACCGTCTCCCGATAGAAGGTCTGCACGCAGGCATCGACGCGAGCCTCGTCCATCGTCTGTACGCCATAAGTCCACGCCGCCAGAATTCCGCTAGGCTTCAGGACTCGATGCACTTCTGCATAGAAACGGTCAAGGTCGAACCAGTGCAGAGCTTGCGCCACCGTAATCACATCCACTGTTGCTTCGGACAAACCTGACGCCTCGGCGGGTGCGACTCGGTACTCGACGTTCGGATGGGGCGACGCCGCGTCGATTTGCGCCCGGCTGGCGTCGGTGGCGATCACGCGCGTGAAGTGCCGGGCCAGATCGAGTGTGGCTTGCCCGCTGCCCGCCGCGCAGTCCCATGCCAGATCCCGAGCGGGCACGGTGGTGGCCAGCCAGGCGAATAGTGCTTCGGGATAGATGGGGCGAAAACGAGCGTAATGAGTGCTGACTGGTGTGAAGTGATCGTTGAATGGGGCGTTCATGGCTGCTCTCGGGGGTATTCCAGCGTTTGACCCCGGTGGGGTGGACCCGTGTCGGAACTGGGTCGGCACGGCTGCGGTTTGACGAAGGTGACTCCGGTCGGACCCGTGCCCGCTTCCTGATAGATCACCTCGCCGTCCTTTGCCCAGAGGTAATGCGGAATATCCGCCGGCGCTATGTAAACCCCGCCGGCCGGTATGGCCACGACCCGCGATTCCGTGAAGGTCTCGCCGAATCCGACGTAGAGCGTTCCGGATAGCACTGTACTGCTGCGTTCGTCGGGGTGGGTGTGGGGCGGAATTTGAGTGCCGACGGCGAGTTTGACCCGCACCAGATAGGGCGTCGGCTGGCTGGGATTCCCGAGAATCTGCGCGGCTTGCACACCCGATAACCCTGGCGGGCTGACAAACGGGATGTGGTCGGGTAGCAGGGGGAGGGGTGCGAGATCCCGCGCGGGCACGCCGGTCGAGCTTAGGATGAGTGCGATCACCGAAGCGGTGCTCAGTTTTTTCATGACACTGTTCCCGGTACGGTCATTTCTGCGGTCCGAGGCGGTGGCGGATAGCCCGAGCGCTCTTCTACAGTTCCCATCGATCTTGGAGCCAAAGACCTGCTTACCATCGATCTTGGAGCCAAAGACCTGCTTACGGATTTGCCGCGCGGCAAATGACGGGTTTTTTAATAGAAAAATCAATCTGTTGATAGATAAAATAAATTCAATTTCGCCAGAATGCCGTTGCATTCCTCGGCGCTGGCGTAGTGGATGACGAACTGCCCCAATCCGGATGGGTGGTTACGAAATTCCACCCTTGCGCCCAGATGGCTGGAGATTCGCTCGCTCAGGGCGGCGATGTCGGGATCTTCCCGTCGCAGACGTCGGCCGCGGTGTGCGCCGTCGTCGATGTGTTGCTTCAGTTTGCGGGCGGCCTGTTCGATCTGTCGGCTGTTCCAGACTCGCCGAATTGCTTGTTGGGCGAGCCGCGCCTGTTCCGCTTTGGGCAGGGGGAGTAGCACCCGGCCATGCGCGTAGTTCAATTGGCCGTCCCGTAGCGCATCCTTGACGGAATCGGCCAGTTCCAGCATACCCAGGCTGCGGCTGATTGCGGAAGCCGATTTGCCCACCGCCACGCCGATCGCCTGTTGGGAAAGCCCGCGATCGATCAGGGTCTGATAGCCTTCTGCTTCTTCAATCGGGTTCAGGTCGCTGCGTTGCAGGTTCTCGACCAAGCCCAGAGTAGCCGCCTGTTCGTCGCCGACATCCCGGACCAGCACCGGGATGGTCTCGACGCCCGCCAGTTGCGCTGCTCGCCAGCGTCGCTCGCCGGCAATTAGCTCATAACCATTTGGGCCGGGCCGAACCAGCACCGGTTGCAATACGCCGTGCTTGCGGATGGTGTCGGCCAGTTCGGCGAGCTGGCCAGGATCGAAATGTTTGCGGGCCTGCCAGGGGCTAGGGCTGATATCGGTGAGCGGCAGGTCGAGAAACGGACCAGCGGAGAGCGGACTCAGGGGCATCGCCGTTTCACCGGCCAGGACCGCCAGATAGTCCAGGGTATCGCGGGAGCGTTTGGCCATAGCGGCAACTCACAGCATGTCGTCGAGCACCGACGGCCGGTCGGTGGCGGTGGGCGCGTCGGGATGGAGGTCCCACAACGAGCGAATCTGGCTGAGGATGTCGGCGTTGACCCGGTCCATCGCTTGTACCGCACGGGTGAAGGTTTCGCGCGCGCCGCGCGGTTGCTCGATTTCGTAGAGACCTAGATGGTCGGTGGCCACTCGCTGTAGCTCCCGGCTGAGCGGCATGTGATTGGTCAGACACATCCCTCCATAGGCACTGGCCAGCAGCTTGATCACCCCCTGGGTTTCCGGCGATTGCTCGTCAACCCGGGTCAGCAGCATGTTGATGCGCTGCACGCCGATACTGTTCCGGTGTCGGCGGATGACGTCCCGCAGGATGCGAAAATACTGCACGGACGAGCCCAAGCTGTACATGTGAGGTTCGATCGGGATGATCAGCAGATTAGCGGCGGCGATGGCGTTCAGGCTCAGCATCCCCAGTGCCGGCGGCGTATCCACCACGATCACGTCATAGCGGTCGGCCAGCCGCTGCAAACCCTGGCGCAGCCGCAGCAGGGGCGAACCCAGTTGCTGGGTGGTCGCGGCGGGCTCGCGGGCGATCAGCAGATCGACCCGCTGCAAGGAAAGCGAGGCGGGAATCAGGTCCAGATTGTTCCAGCAGGTTTTCCGAACGATGCTGTCGATGGCCTCGGGCGTGCCCAGAATCACCCGGCTCAAATCATCGTCCTCGCTCAAATCGATGTCCGGCAGGATGCCGAAGGCGCCGGTGGCGGTCGCCTGCGGGTCGGCGTCGGCCAGCAGCACCCGGTGGCCCTTCACCGCGAGATACTGGGCGCAGTGGATGGCGTGGGTGGTCTTGGCGACACCGCCCTTCAGATTGCTGAAGGTAATGTTGATGGGGGGCGCCGTCTTCGGCCGGGCCGGGCACTCGCCCAGCAGTGCACGCAATCGGTTGACCTCGTTGTAGTTGTAAATCCGCTGCTGGATGGCGCCGGTCTGCCGCGTGCGAGGTTGCGGAAAATGTTCCGAACCCTCCAGTGCGCGGATCCGGGAGATGCTGACACCCAGCAGTTCGGCGGCGCGCTGGATGGTGAAATCGGGCAGGGTTTTCTGTTGGTGGCCGTGACCCAGATGCTCCAGGATCTTGCGCTGGATTTGCTCGCCGCGGCCGGCGGCGGCATCGCAAATTCGGTCGAGGTGATCGATCATGTTGGATATGAATATCAGGCAAGGCGTCGATTCTGGATTGTATAGCTATAACG
>JBATDL010000660.1:0-2865 GCA_049663445.1 Candidatus Competibacter sp. | reverse complement strand
CGCCGCCACCGCGCCGGCGACCGACCCGCGCTCGCATATTCCTCCTGCCCACGATCACCTCGCATAAACCCTCCTCATGGCCAGTCGCCCCGCAAGGCCACCACCCGTTCGCGCAACAGCGCCGAGCTTGCCTGTTCGGGCGGCACCGGCTCGCCCACCACCAGTTCGATCCGCGACCAGAATCGCCGGGGGAAATGGCGCATCGCCTTGCCGTAACGACGGCTGAAGAAGCTGCCCCACAGCCCGCGCAGCGCCATCGGCACCACCGGTGCCGGCGTGCGCAGGACGATCCGCTCGATGCCGCTCTTGAACGGACCGATCTCACCGTCCTCCGTCAGTCGTCCTTCCGGGAAGATCCCCACCACTTCGCCCTTTTCCAAATAGTGGGCGACCCGGTCGTAGGCCCGTTCCAGAGTTTCCCGCTCTTCCCGCGCCGGGGCGATCGGCACGGCGCCGGCGGTGCGAAACACGAAACTGAGCAACGGTATCTTGAAGATTTGATAGTCCATCACAAACCGGATCGGGCGCCGGCAGCAGCCGATCACCACCAGCGCATCCATGTAGCTGATGTGGTTACAGACCACCACCACCGGCCCCTCGTCGGGGATATGTTCCAGCCCTTGGGGACGCAGCCGATACACGATGTTCACCAGAATCCAGACGACGAAACGCATCAGGAATTCCGGAACCAGGCTAAAGATGTAGACCGCGACCGCCGCGTTGAAGAGGGCCGTCAGCAAGAGAAACTGCGGAATACTCAGCCCCGCCACATCGAGAAAGAAGATGGCCAGCGCCGCCGACAGCACCATGAACAGCGCGTTGATGATGTTATTGCCGGCGATGACGCGCGAACGGAAGCCCGGTTCGCTGCGCTGCTGCACCAGCGCGTACAGCGGCACAATGTAGAACCCACCGAACATCCCCATCAGCAGGATGTCGATCAGCACCCGCCAATTGGAGGCACCGCGCAAGAACTCCAGGGCGCCGATCAACGGCGCGCCCGCCGCCACCGGCGATGCCGCGAAAAACAGATCGACGCCGAACAGCGTCAGTCCGATTGAACCGAACGGCACCAGACCGAGTTCCACCCGGCGCCCCGACAGCCGCTCGCACAGCATCGAACCGATACCGATGCCCAGGGCAAAAGTGGTCAGCAACAGCGTCACCACATGTTCGTCGCCACCCAGGGTCAACCGGGAGTAATTGGGCAATTGCGCCAGATAGGTCGCACCCAGGAACCAGAACCAGGAAATCCCCAGCACCGACAGAAACACGGTGCGGTCGCGGCGGGTGATGTCGATATTGCGCCAGGTTTCGGTAATTGGGTTCCAGTTGATGCGCAGATCGGGCGCGTCCGGCGTGGCCTTGGGAATGAACAGGCTGGACATAAAGCCCAGCACGGCCAGCAGAACCACTGCGCCGGACACCAGCCAGGGGCCGCTGTCCGGGATAGCGATCAGCACCCCGCCGAGCAGGGTGCCGATCAGGATGGCGAGGAAAGTACCCATCTCCACCCAGCCGTTGCCGCCAACCAGTTCATTGGGCCGCAGATGCTGGGGCAGGATGCTGTACTTCACCGGGCCGAACAGAGTGGACTGCCCACCCATCAGAAACAGCAAACCAATCAGCAGCGGCATGTTGCCCAGGATGAAGCCAGCCGCCGCACCCAGCATGATGGCGATCTCCAGCAGCTTGATCCAACGCATCAGATGCGATTTTTCGTACTTGTCCGCCAATTGGCCGGCGGTGGCCGAGAACAGGAAAAACGGCAGCACGAACAAGCCGGCGCTCAGGTTGATCAGGGTGTTGGCCTGGGCGGGATCGGCCGCCTGGAAGGCGATCAGAATAATCAGCGCATTCTTGAACACGTTGTCGTTGAACGCGCCCAGAAACTGGGTGATGAAAAACGGCAGGAATCGCCGCTCCTTCAGCAGGGTGAACTCATTCCCGTTGGCCATGCGGCGAGGCTCTCCAAAGTCGAACGGTCGGATCGGATTTCGGTGATGCGGATGGACATCGAACCCGGCGGGATCTCGACCCACACGGGTCCCAGCCGTTGCGCAGTATGGTCAGGCAGAGACGATCGATCCGGCAAGCCCCCGCATCTGGTTTTTCAGGCACTATCGACCCTCATCAGCCGACCCGAACTGATGCAGCGATTCTGGGGCACCTGATGGGGCACCGGGATCGAACCATTCCAAGCAACTTCCCGCCGAAGGTATTTGCATGTTTAATATCCTCGTGCGCACTTACAACGCAGCTTCCTGATCATATTCTTGGGCGATCGCCATATCTCAAATCAGAATGCTCAAAGCCCAGTGCCAACTCGACCCAATTCGGGAAAAATAACGAAAACTGTTTCCCGCTATTTTTAACCCACCGAGGAGCCATCATGATCGCCGACTACGAAGATATTCTGTACGAGATCAAGAACGGTGTCGCTACCATCACGATCAATCGTCCCGACAAGTACAACGCCTTCCGCGCCCAGACCTGTGAAGAAATGATTCACGCTTTTCAGAAGGCCGGCTGGGATCGGTCGGTGGGCGTCATCGTGCTGACCGGCGCCGGCAACAGGGCATTCTGCACCGGCGGCGACCAGTCGTCCCACGCCGGACACTACGATGGGCGAGGCGTGATCGGCCTGCCGCTGGAGGAATTGCAGAGCGTGATTCGCGATGTGCCCAAGCCGGTGATCGCCAAGGTGCGTGGCTATGCCATCGGCGGCGGTCATGTGCTGGCGCTGCTGTGCGATTTGACCCTCGCCGCCGAATCGGCCAAGTTCGGCCAGGTCGGTCCCAAGGTCGGTTCGGTGGACCCCGGTTTCGGCACCGCCTACATGGCGCGGGTCATTGGCGAGAAGCG
>JBATDL010000659.1:0-3358 GCA_049663445.1 Candidatus Competibacter sp. | reverse complement strand
GTGGACGGCAGTACCGCCGCCGCCAGTTCCGGTTCGGGGATCAGCGGCGGCGCGGCAATCGGTGGCGGCTCGATGGCGACAACCGGCGATGCCGGCACCGACGGCGATTCGTTCAAGCCGTCACTCTCCGGCCGTCTGCCCACCCAGGTAGGCGTTGCGAACCTCGGGATTGGCCAACAACGCTTCGGCGCGATCTTCCAGCACGATTCGGCCGACTTCCATCACATAACCGCGATGCGCCAGCTTTAACGCGGCGCGGGCGTTCTGCTCGACCAGCACGATGGTGACCCCAGCCTCGCTGATCTCCCACAGGGTCTGGAAAATGACCTTAACCAGCAGCGGCGCCAACCCGAGACTCGGCTCGTCCAGTAGTAGAATCCGAGGATTGGCCATCAGTGCCCGGCCGATGGCCAGCATCTGCTGCTCACCGCCACTCAAGGTGCCGGCCAGTTGCTCGCGGCGCTGGGCCAGTACCGGAAACAGTTCGTGAATCCATCGCAGGGTTTTGGCGGTCCGGGTCCGGTCAGCTTGGGTAAAGGCGCCCAGATTCAGGTTCTCCTGAACAGTCAACGTACCGAAAATGCGGCGACCTTCCGGCGCATGAGCGATCCCCAAGCCGACCAGGCGATGCGCGGGCATTTTGTGGATCGGTCTGGATTCGAAGCGGATTTCGCCCCGCGAGGGATGCAGCAGGCCGCTGATGGCGTGCAGGGTGGTGGTTTTCCCAGCACCGTTCGCGCCGAGAATGGCAACGATTTCGCCTTGGCAAACGTGTAGGTTGAGGCCGTGCAACGCCTCGACGTTGCCGTAGTGAACGTGCAGGTTTTCGACTTCAAGCAACATGTCGCGAGTATCCGGCACGGATGCGTTTCATGACCATAAGCCCGCCAGCGAAAAAGCCACTGCGTCAAAGGGAACGGCGCGCACCTCGTCGTTTTCCTGATAAACGTGCTCCAGCGACCAATGCCCGTCGCGCAGCACGAACGCTTCCAGGGTATGCAACGCCGGATCGATCAGCCAGAGAAACGACACACCGTATTCGGCATAAATGGGCATTTTATCCGCCCGGTCGATTCGGGCCGTGCCGGGTGAAAGCACTTCGCACACCCAGTCGGGCGGTAGCGTAAAAAAGGCCGTATCCGGCATGGCGGGCAAACGTTCCCGTCGCCAACCGGCCAGATCGGGCACCAGAATATGCGGGCCAAGATGCAGTTCCGGCTCATCCAGAATCCACCAGCCGCCTGGACCGCCTCCCCGTCCTTTTTGGAATGGACCGACCAGCTCCTCGCCGAGGGCTGAACTCGCCACGATATGTTTCGGCGCGGGGCGCGGTTGCGTAATCAATTGACCGTGAATGATCTCGCCCACCAGATTTTCGGGCAGGTCGAGCAGGTCTTCGTAAGTCGCAAATTTGAGGACGGTTGCGGTCATGAGGACCTCAATGCCGATAATTTCATCCAGCAAGTCCGATTCAGCAATTCTTACTTGTATTAATAGGCCCTGGAAAGTGCTTAAGTTCTTTTAGTACCATTTCAATGTTTGGATCTTCGAACAAAGCGGTAAGCCATTTCTTAAAGCAGTCGTAAATTGCTTCTAGTTGCTTTGTTTCGGAGTCACAGTTTACAACAACATCCGCCAAACATTTCTGAGCGATCAATAAAGTCCATTTGCTACCGTTACCTTTTTCACCTCGCAGAAGCATTCGGGTACGATGTTCCTGCGATTTCTCCCGTTCCGCGATTCGCTCGCGTCCACTCTTTAAAGTATCGAGAACATTACTTACAGAATAGTCTGGATTTTTCTTTGGATCAGATGAAATCCGAAGCACAAGATCAATACCATCTCCCGGGCGCATCAAGGTCACCTTATGATCTGAAGGATCATACAAAAATCCTATAGCAATCGCTGGCGCCCAACCTTGTGTAATAAATTCAATTCCAATTTGACCCCATCTATCTACTACACATGGAAATGTAGGAGCATTGTCCTTGCGATAACGCTCTTCAAGAAAGGACCAATCGAACGTGAATAGTTTGTCAGCATACCGCCTCAACTGCTTCATAACTGCCGGCGCCTGTATAACTGCTCGGAGACCTGCAATGTTTAGCGGGGCGCCTGGACTTAGATCCTGTGTTGCCATAAACATAAGAAACTCCTTTAGCATCGGCGATGAATTTGAAATTTCCTCAAAACTCCGGTAAATATCTTCCCAGCAAACAGCCTTCTGCACAAATTCGGGTTGGAGATTACGTGCCTCGCGCACTTGCATTTGATTCGCCCCAACAAAGGTTAAAATACTGTCGCCTTGACTTTTAGCGAGTTTTGCGTAACGACGCAACTGATCAGGATTACAGGGAGAATCCCATTTATGTTCACAATACACAGTCTGCTGCTTGCCTCCATTCAATGAGGCGGTGACTTTAAGATCAGGAAAAACCGCCGGCTTTCCGTCTTCGGTACGTTCAGAGTTCTGAGTTAAAACATCGACTTCGGCTAATGTTACGGTACGGTCAAGCATTAGCGAGAGCCATGCTTCCGCTGCGAGTGGTTCCGTCTTCAGAATGTAAGCTATCGCTTCCGTGAGAAAATTCTCCCAAGGAGTATATCCGTCCCGAGGATGATATTTAAAAAGAGCGCTGAAGAGATTTGGAGATTCGTCAGTCATGGCTTGCCTCAGCTTGGTGACCTCTAGCAAAGCCAAGATGCTATCAGGTGAACCATCAAGAAAGGGAGTGAAACGGTTACGCCCACAGCACCCCCAGCGAAAACGAGATCGCCTCAAAAGGCGGAGCGCGTACTTCATCCTCCTGCTGATAAACATGCTCCAGCAACCAGTGCCCATCGCGCAATACAAATACCTCCAGGGTACATGGGGTCGGATCGATCAACCATAGAAACGAGATGCCCTGCGCGGCGTAAATCGGCATTTTATCTGCCCGGTCGGTTCGCGTTGTACCCGGCGAGAGTACCTCGCACACCCAGTCGGGCGGCAAGGTAAAGTGAGCCATATCGGGCAACTCCGGCATCCGCTCCCGCCGCCAGCCGGCCAGATCGGGCACCAGGATATGCGGTCCCAAGTGCAACTCCGGCTCGAACAGAATCCACCAGCCACCGGGACCGCCGCGCCCTTTATGGAAGGGGCTGATCAATTCGTCGCCCATGGAAGAACAGGCCAAGGCATGTTTCGGTGCGGGGCGCGGTTGCGTGATCAATTGACCGTGAATGATCTCGCCCACCAGATTTTCAGGCAGATCGAACAAGTCTTCGTAGGTCGCAAATTTGAGGGCGGTTGCGGTCATGGTCAGGGCTCCTCCACGGGTTCGCGTTACGCCTCGTCCTCGGTGCCCAGATAAGCCTC
>JBATDL010000658.1:0-8267 GCA_049663445.1 Candidatus Competibacter sp. | reverse complement strand
GGACCTGATCGACCTTGCCCTGCCACTCGAACAGATCGGTGTTGGGGATCCGCTGCAGCGGTAGGTTGCCTTCGGCGATGTGCACTTCCTGGGCATAGGGCAAATGGGCGCGCACCACGACTTTCTTGTCTTGCGGATGGCGACCCAACACGGAAAAAGGATCGTGATGGCGGGCTTCGATAATGCGTTGTAGTTCGGGTTGGAGTTTTGGGCTCGTCACTTGGTTTATCCTGTTGTGTTGACGGTTTTTGGGGTCATGTCCGACGGCGGCTGATGTTCCAACCGCAAGGTCGGACGGCAACGCGCGAATGAAAATCGCGGCATTGCGCGAAATTGGGAAACGGCAATCGTCTGAAGTCGAGCGTCAAACGCCATGCGCGTTAATGGCTCTAGTATAACGCCTAATCCACCAAGGCATGACTTTCCGTGGAGGATATCGGCGGGTGGCTGGCCTGTAGAGCAACCGGTCGCTCCCCGGTTTACCCCCCACGTCGGTTTTATTCCAGCCGTTCGATGCCCAGCGTCCGCAGTACGTATTTCTCGTACACCGGTTCAGAGGTGCCGGCTTTGATCTTGTGAATGAAGTATTTTTCGAAGGCGATTTTGGCGTAGTGAACCCATTTGCCTTTTTTGAACCAGTTGACGTTGCGCGGCGGGATCTGCGGTAGCGCCACGAAGGCCGCGCCGGTATCGCCCATGTCCGCCAAGCAGATGGCGTTCCAAGTGCCCTTGGCGACGGCCAGTTGGCCAGCCAGGTCAGCCTGAATGTTCTGGACGATGGCGGAGACCATCGACTCGATCATATAGCCGGTCTTGGGCACACCGGTCGGCACCGGTGTGGCTTCAACCGGCGGGATCGCCACGCACACCCCGGCCGAGAAGATATTGCGGTACTTGGGGCTGCGCTGGTTGGCGTCGATCAGTACGAAACCGCGCGGGTTGCACAGGCCATCCACGGCGGCGACCGGGTCCACGCCGCGAAACGCCGGCAGGGTCATGGCGAACTTGAAAGGTACTTCATGTTCCTTGATCGCTTCACCTCGTTCGTTATATTCCTCGACGATGGCACGGTCGGATTCGATCCGGGTGGTTTTGGCGTTGGTGATCCATTTGATGTGTCGGTTGCGCAGATCCGACTCTAGCATGCCCCTGGAGTCGCCGACACCGCCCAGACCCAAATGGCCGATGTAGGGCTCGCTGGTGATCATGGTCATGGGTACGTGCTTGCGCAGCTTGCGCTTGCGCAGGTCGGCGTCGAGAATGAACGCGCTTTCGTAGACTGGCCCGAAACAACTGGCCATGGGCATCGCGCCCACCACGATCGGGCCGGGATCCTCGCAAAAGGCTTCATAGGCTTCGTAGGCGGTTTGGGCGTGGTTCACCGCGCAGACCGAATGGGTGTACCCGTTGTGGGGGCCGGTACCCGGTACCTCGTCGAAAGCCAGTTTGGGACCGGTGGTGATGACGAGATAATCGTAATCGACAGTTTGCCCGTCTTGTATCGTGAGTCGGTTGTGGGTGGCGTCGATATGGGTGACCGGCCGACCGATGAAACGGATATCCTTCTTTTCGAGGTAGGGGCCGATCGGGAAGGCGATATCGCCGCGCTGGCGCCAGCCGACCAGCAACCACGGGTTGGAAGGGAGGAATTGGAACTCCTCGCTCGCGTTGATAACCGTGATGTCGTGGGCTTTGCCCAGCTTTTCCCGGGCTTCGTAGGCGAAGGGGATGCCGCCGATACCCGCACCCATCACAACGATATGAGCCATGATTGTTTCTCCCGAACCCTCTTCGGGGTGTTTTGGACGGTTGTTTGTGAAGCTGGATAAATAACCTCTTCAAATTAAAGCATAGCCCATTTTCGTGGGCTTGGCCGAGCACCGGCGCGCAACGATTCGTGCCGCTTTGGCATCCCCACGCCGCCGCAGTCTGGTAAGATTATGGCGGTATCATCCAGACGTATCCGATAACCCGAGCAGGTCTAAAACATATTCAAAGGACGATCCATGAACTCTCGTAAATTGCTCGCATTCGCGTTGGTTTTGGGGTTGGGCATGCTGGCGGGTTGTTCCGGTGAACAACCGAACAAGCCGGTGAGCTTTCAGAAGGATGTGTATCCGATTCTGAAAGCGAGCTGTTTGGAGTGCCATACCGTGCCCAATGGCGAGGGCTATACCAAGAGCGGTTTGGCGCTGGGCACCTATGAGGAGTTGATGAAGGGCACCAAGATGGGTCCCGTCATCATCCCCGGGCAGAGTCTCAACAGCAGTTTCAACCGTCTGATCGAAGGCCGTCCCGGCGTGGATCCTTCTATTCAAATGCCGCACGGCAAGGTCAAACTGCCGGAAGAACAACTGGCCATCATCCGTCAGTGGGTCGATCAGGGCGCCAAGAACAACTAAACAGCTAAACAGCCCGCGCTGTTTCCCGCCCGCATTCCGGCTCTCCCTCCGACGCCAGGGGGAGGGCGCGGCGCCGGCCGATCTCGCCCACTAAAAAATAATCCGGTTCGTCCGCCCGACCCCCATCCTCTGTTCCATCGCATGTCCGGCGTTGGAGCGGGCCTGTTCCGTTGGATCGTTTTGGGGAGGCATCATGGTTACTTCCCGGCAGACCGCGCTGGCCGGTGCGGATTTCGATACCTGGTTAAGTACCCTGCAAGTTCTCTGGTCGCCGGCTCAGATCGAGATCGTCCGGCACGCCTACGCGCTCGGCGGCGAACCGGAACTGGCGGTGGCCGACCTGCTGACCGACCTGCGCGTGGATCACGAAGTGGTCGCCGCCGCGCTGCTTTACGAGCCGGTTGCGGCCGGGTTGACCAGGCTGGCTCTGATTGAGGAAGAATTCGGACCGGCTGTTGCGCGTTTGGTCGATGGCATCGCCAAGCTCGATGCCATTGGCGAATTGCACCAGAGCGGCCAGCATGCCGGTCATCAGTTGGAAAGCCTGCGTAAGATGTTGCTGGCGATGGCGCAGGATGTACGGGTAGTGCTGATCAAGCTGGCGATGCGATTGCACGAGCTGCGCCAGTTCGGGCAGCGGTCCGCCGTCGGGCAGCGCCGTATTGCCCAGGAAACCCTGGATATTTTTACCCCACTGGCCAACCGACTTGGCATCGGCCGCATCAAGTGGGAGATGGAAGACCTGGCGCTGCGCTACCTGGAACCGCCGGCTTATAAGCAAATTGCCGCCGCCCTCGACCAGCGCCGCGCCGACCGGGAAAATTATATCGACCGGGTTGTGGAGGAGTTGCGTAACCGCCTACGCCAGGTTGGCATCCGTGCCGAGGTCAGCGGCCGAGTCAAGCACATTTACGGCATCTGGCGGAAAATGCAGCACAAAAAGCTGTCCTTCGAGCAGATTTTCGATGTGCGCGCGGTGCGGGTCATGGTCGATACGGTGAACGACAGCTACGCCGCGCTTGGCGTGGTGCATGCCTGCTGGAACCATATTCATCAGGAGTTCGACGACTATATCGCCCATCCCAAGCCCAACGGTTATCAATCGCTGCATACGGCGGTGGTGGGGCCGGAGGGTCGGGCCTTGGAAGTGCAGATTCGGACCTTCGCCATGCATCAGAACGCCGAACTGGGCGTTGCCGCCCACTGGCGCTACAAGGAGGGCGGCGGGAGTCCGGGTGAAGCGGACGAACAGCAAGTCGCCTGGCTGCGGCAGATTTTGGAGTATAGAGAGGAAGAGGCCGGCGACGGCGATCTGCTGGAGCACTTCAAGGCCGAGGCGTTTCAGGATCGGGTATACGCCATCACGCCCAAGGGCGCTATCGTCGAACTGGCGCAGGGAGCAACACCGCTGGATTTCGCTTACCACATCCATACCGAGGTTGGTCATCGTTGTCGAGGCGCCAAGGTCAACGGCCGCATTGTGCCGCTCACTTACGAACTCAGAAACGGCGAGCAGGTGGACGTGCTAACCGCCAAGACCGGGGGTCCCAGCCGTGACTGGCTGAGCCCGCATCTGGGTTACGTCAAGACCAATCGGGCACGGGCCAAGATCCGCCAATGGTTTATCCAGCAGGATCAGGATAAAAGCATTACCGCCGGCCGTGTATTGCTGGAACGAGAGTTCCAGCGGCTGGGGATCCGGCAGCTCAGGCTGGAGAAAGTGGCGGAAAAATTCAATTTCGCCAAACCGGAAGAGCTGTTCGCCGCCATCGGCCACGGCGCGCTGACCACCGCGCAGGTGGTGGCAAAAATTCAGGATCTACTGCCGGCACCGCCTGCCGCTGCGGACCATCCGCCCATCACGCGCAAGCCCAGAAGTGTCGAATCCGGCAAGGACGACGTGCGAATTCGCGGGGTGGGCCGGTTGCTGACCCAAATGGCGCAGTGCTGCCAACCGGCGCCGTTCGAGCCGATCGTCGGTTACATCACCCAGGGGCGCGGCGTGACCATCCACCGCCAGGATTGCGCCAATTGGTTAAGTCTGGCCAGCCAGCACCACGAGCGCGTCATCGAGGTCGGTTGGGGTGAAACGCCGGCTACTTATCCGGTGGACATCATGATCGTCGCCCATGATCGCTCCGGCCTGCTGCGCGATATCACCTCGATTCTGGCCAACGAACAAGTCAACGTGCTGGGCGCGAATACGCTGACCGATCGGGAAACCTCGATTGCCCGTATGGGGCTGACCCTGGAAATCACCGATGTGGTGCAACTGAGCCGGGTGCTGGATCGGATCGGGCAGTTGCACAATGTAGTGGAGGCGTATCGCAAGAGCTGAGGCTGGCGGCTTACGCCAAGCTCGCCAGCAGCCGTCGGGTTTCCCGTAGCAGGGGGTTGCGCCGTAACAGCAGTGTCAGTCGGCTGCCGCCACTTTGCCGCCACAGCGTTGCTGCACGGACACCAGCCAGCAGCAGTGCGCGAATACGGTTGCTGTTCTCCGGATTGTTCAGATGAACCGGCGCGCCGCTGACCATGATGCGTGGCGACAGCGTGCTCAGGCTATTCAGATAGATCTCGGCGAAACGGGCGACAGAGTTGCTATGCCCGACTGGAAAATGCGCCAGGTTCGAGATCATATTTTCGATACCGGTACGGATGGCCCGCAACAGGTCGGATCGTTGCGATAGCTTGCGCTCCAAGCTTAGCAGTGTCACCGCATAGCGGGTTAACTCCATATCCTGTGGGTTGCCGAGCTGCTGCTCAAGCAGTTGCAGTCCGGTGCGTAGCCGGGGAGCGCCGCCGTACACGTCGTCGCTGCTGGCGGCGTCGATCTTGATCAGGCTGTTCAGGCAGGTTTCGACATCCTCCGGGTTAGCTTGGCCACGGCGGGCGATGCCGCGCACGAGGTCGGCGGCTTGCAGCACGCCGGCGAGAGCGATGGCGCGATCACGATCGGTTTGGGGCATGGGAGGGAGATCAGGGTGGCGAGAGTTGGATTCAATCCCAGGCGGTGTCGATCACCCCACCGCCCAAGCAGTCGTCGGCGAGGTAGAAGACGATGGACTGTCCGGGGGTAATGGCGCGCTGCGGTTCGGGAAACTGGATCGTGGCGCCCCCCCGTGTGTCCAATGTCTCCAGCTCGCAAGCCTGATCGCGCTGACGGTAGCGGATCTTGGCCTGATAACGCATCGGCACCTTGGGTGGTTGTCCGGCGACCCAGTGCAGTTGCGAGGCCCGCAAGCGCTGGTGGAATAGAGCGGGGTGGTTGTGACCCTGCACCACGATCAGCGTGTTGCTTTCCAACTCCTTGCTGGCGACGTACCAGGGGGCGCCGCTGCCATTGCGCCGGCCGCCGATGCCCAATCCCTGCCGCTGGCCGATGGTGTGGAACATCAGGCCAGTGTGCTCGCCCAGCAGCTCCCCGTCCGAGGTCCGGATCGGCCCGGGTCGGGTTGGCAGAAAACGGTTCAGGAACTCCCGGAACGGGCGTTCACCGATAAAGCAGATGCCGGTACTGTCCTTTTTGGCGTGGGTCACCAGGCCGGCGCGGGTGGCCATATCCCGTACCTCCTGCTTGTGGAAATCACCGATGGGAAAAAGCGTGCTGGCCAGTTGGGACTGATCGAGTCCGTGCAGAAAATAGCTCTGATCCTTATCCGGGTCGCGGCCCTTGAGCAGGTGTTGGCGGCCGTCGCGCTCCTCAAGCCGGGCGTAGTGGCCGGTGGCGATACGCCAAGCGCCCAGCCGGCGGGCATGATCGAGGAAAGCCCGGAACTTGATTTCGGTGTTGCACAGGATGTCTGGGTTGGGGGTCCGGCCGCAGCGGTATTCGTCCAGAAAGTAACGGAATACCCGCTCCTGATATTCGGCGGTGAAGCTGACCTGATGGAAGGGAATGTCCAGCGTGTCGCAAACCGAGCGCGCGTCCTCCAGATCCTCTGCGGCGGAGCAGTAGCCGGCCTCGTAGGAGTCCTCCCAGTTCTTCATAAACACGCCATGCACCTCGTGACCCTGCTCGACCAGCAGCAGAGCAGCCACCGAGGAGTCCACACCGCCGGACAGGCCCACCACGATCCGGTTTTTTGCCATCGGGAGATTATCAGGAAACTGGGGTGAAGGATGCGAATGGAAGGATATAGAGTACCAAACGGAACCTGCTGGAACAGCGCCTGGTTGCGATCGACCAAAGAAAAAGGCCGAACCGGAGGTTCGGCCTTGCGGGGAAAAGCGCGGCTTATTTGCCGACGACCAAGCTGTCCTGCACCAGCTTGTCGAATTCGGCCTTGAAGCGTGTCGTCAGGTCGGCCAGTGCTTTGGCGTCATCCATGAACTTCTGATGTAGGCTGGAGATCGATGCGGACTGCGAGGTCAGGAATGCCTGCAAACTGGCGGGGTCGCTGATGTCGGCAGCGGTTTTCATCCGGTTCATCGCCATATCGACATAAGACTGCAGGGCACTCATCTGAAAATTGACTAAGGCTTCCAGATTGGTGGCGGACAGCTTGTTGGCCTTGATGACCGGAGCCAGAAAGCTCTGGTATTGCTCGGACATTTTGGCTAGAGCATCGTTGGTCATGACAGGGGTTTCTCCACGGGTGGGCGGTTGATGGAAAATAGCATAAGGCAGTTTTTGTTGCAGTGCAATATAAGTTCGATTTTTGTTGTGGTGCAGCAAGGTGAAAACGTCCGGCCGGCTTGGCGTCCGGCCGGCATTGGCGGATAATACTGACCTTTGCGGCGATGGATAATTCCCATGTGGTTCAAGAATATGACGTTATTTCGCTTGGTCGAGCCATTGCCGCTTTCGGCCGAGACACTGGCTGCACGATTGGAGCAGCACGCTTTTCAGCCCTGTCCCAGTCATCAACCAAGCAGCGCCGGCTGGGTGCCGCCGCTGGGTCGCAAGGGGCGCGATCTGGTGCATGCCGCAGCGGGCCGGTTGCTGCTATGCCTGCGGATCGAGGAGAAAGTCCTACCAGCGGCCGTGCTTAACCAGATGGTGGACGAACGCATCGCCGAGATGGAAGACCAGCGGCGACAGCCGGTGCGGCGCCGTGAAAAGCAGGAGCTGCGCGAGCAGATAGTGGGCGAACTGCTACCGTGCGCCCTGTGCCGGAGCCGGCATGGCTACGCCTATCTCGATCCATCGGCGGGTTGGCTGGTGGTGGGCAGCGCCAGCCCGCGCGCGGTGGAGGAACTGACCGGAATGCTGCGCAAAACGCTGGATACCCTGCCAGTCGCTCCGCTGCGGGTACGGCAGTCGGTGGCGGCGGTCATGACGGCGTGGCTGGCCGATGGCCAAGCCCCTGCGGAATTCACCTTGGGAGATACCTGCGAGTTGCGGGAAGTGGGAGAAGCCGGCGGAATCGTGCGTTGTCGTGGGCAGGATTTAGCCGGCGCCGAAATTCGCGGTCATCTAGTCGCGGGGAAGGAGGTGACTCGCTTGGGCCTATGCTGGAACGAAAGGATCGCCTTTGTGCTCGATGAGGCGCTGGTGATCCGCCGGCTCCAGTTTCTCGATGTGGTCCGGGAGTCGTTGCGGGATATCGCGGATTCCCCAGAGGCGATATTCGACGCCGAGTTCGCGCTGATGGCCGGCGAATTGGCGCTGTTGGCGCCGCGGCTGCTGGATGTGTTCGGAGGTGAGGCGTAGATACTCTCTGCATCGAGTCGGGACAGGCGCTAGAGTTTGGATAACAAGACGGACCGTACATGCTTCGGCGGTCCAAAAGGCGGCACATGAGCGGTTGGCAACTAACGGGCGTAATCGGATTGCTGGGGGCGCTGGCGAGCATGGTGGTCGCCGGGTGGCTGGCTCTGCGTTTTAACCAACAGCGCAAGCAGCGGATGGAAGGGCGACTGGAG
>JBATDL010000657.1:0-2269 GCA_049663445.1 Candidatus Competibacter sp. | reverse complement strand
CGTCTGAGCTTTGCTGGCTCGCGGCCGGGCCGTGGGTTGGCGGTGCTGTTCAACATTCTGCGCGGCGATATGGCTTTCGCCGGTCCACGCCCGCTGACCGCTGGGGAAGCCGTGACGGTTCCAGCGGTTGCGGCCCTCCGGTTCAGCGTCCGGCCGGGTTTGTTTTCGCCGTATCTGCTGCAACGGCGTACCGGCATCGCCCACGATCCCGAGAGTACGCTGGATCGGCAATTCGTCGAGAATCTGAGCGTGCGCGCCAGCCTGGGCCTGATTCTGCGCTCCCTGCTCGCCGCGCTGCTGGGTGGCGGCGAGCGGCCGACGCCGCCCATGCTGGATTTCTTCGGCGTGCCCATCGTCAACACCACCATGGACGAGGCGCTGGACTGGATCGCGGCGCGGACTGCGCTCCCCTCGCCCTTGGGGAGAGGGGGTGAGGATAGCGAAAAATCGCTGCTGGCCTTCGTCAATCCCGATTGTCTCAACATCGCCTATACCCATGAGCGGTATCGCGCCGTGTTGCGGGAGGCGGCGCGGGTGCTGCCGGATGGCATCGGCCTGAAGATCGGCTGCCGGATGCGCGGTTTGGGATTGGTGGCCAACGTCAACGGCACCGACCTGTTTCCACGGTTGTGCGAACGGGCTGCCCGCGACGGTTTTTCCCTGTTCCTGCTGGGCGCACGGCCCGGCGTCGCCGAGCAGGTCGCCGAAAACATGCGGGCGCGTTGTCCGGGACTGACCATCGCCGGCGTCCAGCACGGCTATTTTCCCCCGGACGAGGAAGGCGCCATCGTCGACCGCATCAATCTCTCCGGGGCGCGGGTGCTGCTGGTCGCGTTCGGCGTGCCCCGCCAGGAACTGTGGCTGGCCGATCATCACGACCGGTTGATGCCGCCGGTGCGGATGGGCGTGGGTGGCCTGTTCGATTTCTACTCCGGGCGGATTTCCCGCGCGCCGTTGTGGCTGCGTGAAATCGGCCTGGAATGGGTCTGGCGGCTTGTGCAGGAGCCGGGCCGGATGTGGCGCCGCTATATTCTTGGCAATCCACTGTTCTTATATCGGGTCTGGCGCCAGGCCCGCCAGGAGGCAAGGCGATGAGCGAACAAATGGACCGGATGGCCGAACCCAATGCCGAACTGCGGGAAGCGCTGCTGCGCCGTTACGGTCGGGTCCGGCCGGATGGCTTTGGGCAGCAGTTGCGGTTTCACGGCAAGCGGCTGGCCTGGAAAGCGGTGGTCGGCGGTGCTTACGTGTTCAAGCGCCTGCTCGATGTCTTCGCCGCCGCAGTTTTGCTGCTGCTACTGGCGCTGCCGCTGTTGACCCTCGCGCTGTTGATCCGGCTGGAATCGCCGGGGCCGGTGCTGTTCAGGCAGATCCGGGTCGGGCGCTGGGGCAAGTTGTTTACCCTGTGGAAATTCCGTTCGATGTACATTGACGCCGAGGTGCGCAAGACGGCGCTGCTGGCGGCCAACGAGTCGGGCGGCGGGGTGATTTTCAAAATGAAGCAGGACCCGCGCATCACCCGGATTGGCCGCTTCATTCGCAAAGCGTCGATCGACGAGTTGCCGCAATTGTGGAACGTGCTGGTCGGCGACATGTCGCTGGTGGGGCCGCGGCCGGCGCTGCCCAGCGAGGTAAACCAGTATTCCCTGGCCGACCGGCGGCGGCTGGAAGTCACCCCTGGCATCACCTGCATCTGGCAGGTGTCGGGCCGGTCCGATATTCCCTTTCCCGAGCAGGTAAAACTCGACGTGCAGTACATCGAATCGTCCTCCTTCTGGCAGGATATACTGATCCTGTTCAAGACCGTGCCGGCCGTGTTGTTGGGGCGGGGGGCCTACTGATCATGCAAGCGTTGATTTTCGCCGATCGACTGGGTCGGGAGCTGGAGCCGTTGACCGATCGGACCTGTGCCGCGTTGCTACCGGTGACGGGCAAACCGGTGCTGGAGCACACACTGGAAATGCTGGTCGCCGCCGGCCTGCGCGAGGTAGTCGTGGCGGTTTCACCCTTCGCCGACGAACTGCGGGCGACACTGGGCGACGGTAGCCGCTGGGGGATGC
Source organism: Candidatus Competibacter sp. (assembly GCA_049663445.1). GTDB lineage: Bacteria > Pseudomonadota > Gammaproteobacteria > Competibacterales > Competibacteraceae > Competibacter. The sequence goes on along the minus strand of JBATDL010000657.1, from coordinate 209 downwards.
GGCTGGATTATATCCTCACTCGTGGCGAGGACGATCCGGAGGCCGTGGTGGAAAGCGGTCGGTCCCGCCTGGCGGGCGAACTGCTCGCCTTGCGGGGCGATGTGCTGCATGGCGCGGTGTTGGGCGAGTTTTTACGCCTGGCGGGTGAGGCGAGCGGTCCGGTGGTGTACGGCCGGGTGGCGGATGCGCCAGTGAGCCTGTGCCTGCAC
>JBATDL010000656.1:0-2455 GCA_049663445.1 Candidatus Competibacter sp. | reverse complement strand
GGTAGGGGCCGTAGTTGTTGGAGCAGTTGGTGGTGACCACCGGCAGGCCGTAGGTGTGGAAATAGGCCCGCACCAGATGGTCGGAACCGGCCTTGGAGGCGGAGTAGGGCGAGTTGGGCGCGTAGGGGGTGGTCTCGCTGAATGGTGGATCGTTGGGTTTGAGGGTACCGTAGACTTCGTCGGTGGAAATATGGTGAAAGCGGTAATGCTCGGCGGTTTTGCCGCCCTCCAGCCAGGCGCTGCGGGCGGCTTCCAGCAGGGTGAAGGTGCCGACCAGATTGGTTTGCACGAAGGCCGCCGGGCCGGTGATGGAGCGATCCACATGGCTTTCGGCGGCGAAGTGGGTGATGGTGTCGATGGCGTGCTCGCGCAACAGGCGGTCCACCAGCGGCCGGTCGCAAATATCGCCCTGGACGAAGGTATGCCGGGCGAGATCGGGCAGCTCGCGCAGGTTGTCCAGCGAACCGGCGTAGGTCAGCAGGTCAAGGGTGACGATGCGGGCGTCCGGCTCGGCGGTCAGCAGGTGGCGGACGAAGTTGCAGCCGATGAAGCCGGCGCCGCCGGTCACCAGTACGTTGCGGGGATGATGTTCCATGATGGCTCGGTTCAGTGGAGTTCGAGGTCAAATTCGGCGATCACCGGAGCGTGATCGGACGGGCGTTCCAGCCGGCGCGGGGCCTGGTCCACCCGACAGGCGGTGCAGGTCGCGGCCAGTGCCGGGCTGATGAGAATATGGTCGATGCGCAGTCCCCGATTACGACGGAAGCCGGCGGCGCGGTAGTCCCACCAGCTAAAAGTGTTTTCTTCCTGTGGAAACCGTCGAAACGCATCCTGAAGACCCAGATCCAGCAGCCGTTGGAACGCAGCGCGCTCGGCGTCGCTGCACAATATTTGACCAGCCCAGGCGGCGGGGTCGTGCACGTCGCGGTCTTCCGGCGCGATGTTGAAATCGCCCAGCGCGATCAAGCGGGGATGGTGGGCCAGTTCGGTTTCCAGCCATTGCGCCAGTTTATCCAGCCAGTTCAGCTTGTAGGCGTATTTGTCGGAGCCGACCGACTGGCCATTGGGGACGTAGAGGTTGATGACCCGCACCCCGCCGACGGTCGCGCCCAAGACCCGCCGCTGTGGATCGCCCAATCCCGGCAGGTCGGTGACAGTTTCACTGATAGGCAGACGGCTGAATACGGCTACGCCGTTGTAGGTTCTCTGACCGGCGAAGGCGACCTGATAGCCGGCGCTGGCGATATCGAGCGTCGGAAAATCGGAGTCGGTCAGCTTGGTTTCCTGCAGGGCCAGGATGTCGGGTTGCCGCTCGCGCAGCCAGTCCAGCACCTGCGGCAGGCGCACCTTCAGGGAGTTGACGTTCCAGGTGACGATTTTCATGAATATGATTTTAACAAGGGTTCGGACGGTTTGGTTTTCAGCCTCATGGACGGAAGGCTCATCGGCACCTGAAACCCCTTGAAAAGTCGGGGCTGCAAGCATTGACAGCAGGTCAAAAAACAATATGTGATTCAATGCCCCCTGCGTGTTTCAAGGTCGCCCGATCAGTACATAGATGGCGCTCTCGCCCGATCCCGACAGCCCAAGCCCCAGGAAGGCCGGGCCAATCCAGGTGTCCGAGCCGAAGAAGACGCTCCCGCCGTAACCGTTCTGTTCAGGACTCAAGATCACATTCTGGCCCGTGGCGGGGTTGCGGATCACCCCCTCCGACAGCCAACCGGCTTCCAGGGAGGCGCCCAGGTAGAGTCCTCGCCCAATGGGCGGGGGCAACGCGGCGATCTGGCGGTAATAGGCCAGGCCGGCAAAAGCCATGTCATTGCCGCGAAACTGTTCGTTGGCGTAGCCGGAGAGATTGAGGAAGCCGCCCAAGGGGAATTGATCGTAATAGGGCATCTGGTCGCCGAAGCTGCTTCCCCCCTTGAGTTTCAAGGCGAGAGTGTTGGGTCCGAAGCTGTAGGCAGTGGTCGCGCTGAGGAAAGCACGGGTGTATTGGACGTCGGCCCCCATGGCCTCAAACGGGCTTCGCGCCTCCAGAAAAATTCGAGTCCCCGAGCGTGGGACAGCAGCGCTGTCGAGCGTGTCGTAGAGGATTCGGGCGCGCACCCCGGTATCGGTGATCCGCCCCTCCGGGAGTTCGGGCGATCCGGTATCCAACGTGACCTTTGTCTGGCCGTAATAGGGTCCTATCCGAAACTCAACCCCACGTAGCGTCGTGCCCAGGTCCACGCCGAGGCGCCCACGTATCACGTCGTAGCGCGCCACCCGCTGGTCGTCCAGGAAGACACTGTCCGGGCTTAGGCCATAGTCCAGGTAGGGGGCGACAAAGGCTGCCCGGTCGAGACTCAAGGGCTGGTAGAACTCGGCGAGCAGGCTCGGGGCATTGCCCAGCGTCAGGTCGGCGCCAAACTCGGCCCCGAGTGGGTTGATCCAGGTCTGGTCGTAGGTGGCGCGC
>JBATDL010000655.1:0-3017 GCA_049663445.1 Candidatus Competibacter sp. | reverse complement strand
CGGGCATCCAGCACTCGCAATGGCAGGCCGACGGCCAGCCCCGGCGGCAGGTTTTGCTCGGCCTCGTTTTCCTCGGTCGCCGCAACGGCCTTGGTCTTGCGCTTGCCGGCGACTTTTTCCGCCGCTGGCGCGGTACCCACCTCCAACACCTTCCAGCCGACCTGCTCCACCGCCGTACCGCTGCTGTGATAGCGATCGACCACGGCCGCGCCGTCCGCGTCGCCTGTGGCGATGGCCGTGATCAACGTGGTCACCGCCCAGAGGTGATCGTCGTGCCAGGCCATCAGCAATCGGCGGCAAATCAGGTCGTAAATTTTCCGCTCGTCGGCGGCCAGCGCGGCGCGCACCGGCAATGGGGTGGGAATGATGGCGTGATGGTCGGTCACCTTGCCGTCATCGACGAAACGCTTGCCTAGCGGGCGCTGGCCGCAACCGGGTGCCAGCCGATCTGGATAGGACGGCTGGATCGCCGCGACCACCGCGCCCAGCGTCGCCGCGACCGCGCTGGACAGATGGCGGCTGTCGGTGCGCGGGTAGCTAATCAGCTTGTGCTGCTCGTACAGCTTCTGGGCGAGATCCAGCGTAGTCGCGGCGCTGAAACCGTACAGCCGGTTGGCGTGGCGCTGCAATTCGGTCAGGTCGTACAGCAGGGGCGGGGCGGCGCGGCGGGTTTCGGCGGTATGGGATTCGATGGCGGCCTGTCCCGTCCGGGCGCGGGCGACGATGCGCCCGGCTTCCTCGCCATCGGCGGGCAGACGTTTGGCTTTGGGCTCGGGGCGTTCGCCGCGAAACCAGATGCCTCGATACGGGCTGACCTGGGAGTCTGCCCCTACCTCCGGTGTGAAGGTCGCCACCACTTCCCGATAATCCTCCGGCACAAAGGCGCGAATCGCCAGATCCCGCTCCACCACCACCGCCAGTGTTGGAGTCTGCACCCGCCCGACCGACAGCGCCTCATCACCCGGCGCACCGCAAGCCAAGGTGTAGGCTCGCGACAGATTCATGCCCACCAGCCAGTCGGCCTGACTGCGGCCACGGGCAGCGGCAGCCAGTGGATCGAACTCGCAACCGTCGCGCAATTGTGCGAAACCCTGGCGGATGGCGTCGGGGGTCAGCGAGGAAATCCACAGCCGGCTGAACGGCTTGCGGCAGCCGGCGGCTTCGTAGAGATAACGGAAGATCAACTCACCCTCGCGGCCGGCGTCGGTGGCGCAGATCACCCGCTCGATGGCTTCGTCGTTGAGGATGCGGCGGACCGCCTCAAACTGCTCGCGGGTTTGCTCGCCGACTACCAGCGGCCAGCGTTCAGGCAGCAGCGGCAACAGTTCCCGCCGCCAGCGCTTCCAGGCCGGATCGATCTCGTGCGGCTCGGCCAACCGCACCAAATGACCGACCGCCCAAGTGACGACGTAGCCGTTACCGTGCAGGAAACCTTCGCCACGCTGGCGAGCGCCCAACACCTTGGCGATATCTCGGGCGACGGAAGGCTTTTCGGCAACGACCGCAATGCTCACAGTCCGCGCTCAGTCCGTCAGCGCCGGTTTCCAGGTCCACTGCTCGCTCGACTCCGCGCCGGTTGCGGCCCGCCAGCTCGACTCCAAGTTTTCTCCGACTCGCTCCACCACCGTGCCGTCCAAGCGGTTCTGCTGGACGAACGCTTGCAACATTTCCAGAATCCGGGCCGGCGACAGCGGCTGCCGGTAAGGCCGCTGTTGCGCCAGCGCCTGAAAAACATCGGCCACCGCAATAACCCTCATTTCCAGGGTCAACGCCGCACCCCCGCAATGGAACGGATAACCCTGGCCATCGGGTGTCTCATGATGGTAGGCGGCCCAAATGGCGATATCCTCCAAACCGCCGATACCGCGCAGAATCTGATAGGTCTCGAAACTATGACGCTGGATCATGGCCCGCTCTTCGGACGTCAGGGGACCGGTCTTTTCCAGAATCTCGTCCGGCACCTGCAACTTGCCCAGATCGTGCAGCAAGCCGGCGACCTCGATCTTCTCACAGGTCTCGGCCGGCAGGTCGGACCATTCGGCCAGCAGACGCGCCAGTCGCGCCGTGCCCAGGGAATGCTCCATGGTGTACGGGCTCTTGGCGTCCACCACCCGGGCGAACAGCAGCGCGAGCTGCCGCAACTCGGGGAAACTGACCGGCACCAGGCGGGATTCCCGCTCCTGCTCGTGGATGAACCGGGTCAGATGACGCGCCTCCAGGCAGAACCAGAACGCTTCGCTAGCGGACAGATCCATGAATAGCGCCACCAGATCCGGCGCGAAAAAAGAGCCGCTCAGCCGCCAGATGGTCTCGCGGACGGCGTGACGGGCCAGCAGCAGGTCGCGCTCGTAGTGCGGGATGGCCAGCGAGTCTACCCGATCGGCCAGATAGATCAGGTTGGCCAGTCGGGCGGTGGTCTCGGGGACTTTCAGTGCGGGGAAGGCATCCCAATGAGTATGGTGATGGCGGATAAGAGGCGCCAAATGAGCCAGCGGCGCGAACGCGGCGAGCAACTCGTCGCCCCGGATGCCGTGGTATTCCACACCCTCCCAGTCCAGCTCGTTGATCAGCCGCTGGTGCAGGATCGTGGACGACACCGCGCAGTCGTGCAGCAATCCGGCATGAAACAGATTTTCCAGATCCGGCTCATCCAGCCCGAGCGCGCGGCCGCACTGCAGCGCCATGAATCCGACCCGTTTACTGTGGAGCACCTCGTCCACACCCACCAGATCGAGGACATCCGACAGTGCATGAATAGCCTGACTGAGGTTGATGGTAACGCTCATCGATCTGGTCTCTCTGGGTTGTTCATGAATGCTTCGGCTAAAAATCCATGCGATTGTAGGGACCGCGCCACCGCGCTGCAATGCGGCTGGCCACCTCCAGTGGAGCCATTGCGTTATGTGGATCGAATCCCGAAGATCGGGCGAGCGCGGTAGTTGTCGTTCAGCGTGATTCGAAGCCTCCGACGGCGCGGGCTGCCCTTGGAGAGACCGTCGCGGCGCGCTAAGATGGCT
>JBATDL010000654.1:0-5073 GCA_049663445.1 Candidatus Competibacter sp. | reverse complement strand
GCCTAAGCCCGGAAGAAGTCGCGCATCGGGTGGGCGCCGCCGGCATCGTCGGCATGGGGGGGGCTAATTTTCCGGCGTCGGTCAAACTCAGCAAAGCGCGCCAGGCCGGTGTGCATACCCTGGTGATCAACGGCGCGGAATGCGAGCCGTATGTGACCTGCGACGACCAACTCATGCGCGAGCGAGCGGGGGAAATCGCCGATGGCATCGCCATCATGCTGCACGCCTTGCAAGCATCGCGCGCCGTGGTCGCCATCGAGAACAACAAGCCGGAAGCGGTCGAGGCCATGAGCGACGCCTGTCGGCACGATGCCCGGATCGAGGTGCTGGGCCTGCCCAGTCGCTATCCCGCCGGGTCGGCCAAGCAGTTGATTCAACTGCTGACCGGTCTGGAGACGCCGGCCGGAGGACGCGGTACCGATACGGGACTGCTGGTACACAACGTCGGTACCGCCTATGCGGCGCATCGAGCGCTGCGCCACGACCGACCGCTGATCTCGCGCATCGTTACGGTCAGTGGCGGAGCCGTGCCGGAGCCTCGCAATCTGGAGGTTCCCATCGGCGCGCTGGCGGCCGATCTGCTGGCCTATTGCGGCGGTGTTAGCGACGAGCGCGCCCGTCTGTTGATGGGTGGACCGATGATGGGACAGCCACTGCCCGGACCTCAGGTGCCGGTGATCAAGGGCACCAACGGCATTCTGGCGCTGACTCCCGACGAAATCGGGGAGGCGGGCGAGCCATCGCCGTGCATCCGTTGCGGCCGCTGCGTGGAAGCGTGTCCGATGGGCCTGCTGCCGCTGGAATTGTCCAAACGGGCGCGCGGCGAGGACTGGGAGGGCATCCAGGCGCTGGGATTGAACGACTGCATGTCCTGCGGTTCCTGCGCCTATGTCTGTCCGTCGCATATCCCCCTGCCGCAATACTTCGCCTATGCGCGCGGCATGCTGGCGGCGCAACGGCGCGAGGAACAGAAGGCGCGGCGCACCCGTGAGTTGATGGAACAGCGCCAAGCGCGGTTCGAACGACAGGAGCGGGCCAAGGCGGAAGCGGCGGCGCAGCGACGGGCGGTAAAGAAACCACGAACTGCGGTTCTGGAAGCGGATGAAGATTAAGACTTTGCGTTGTCAATCAAAGGCCGAGGTATGAATTCAAATTCGTTCACCGGTGCTCCTCATGCCCACGACCAGGACAGCGTGCCTCGGTTGATGGGCGCGGTGTTGCTGGCGATCCTGCCGGCTACCTTGTACGGCTTGTTCCTGTTCGGCTGGCCGGCGTTCAATCTGCTGGCGATCACCGTCCTGGTGGGTTTGGCCTGTGAGGCCGGCTGCCTGTGGCTGGCGGGGCGACCGGTTCGCACCGGGGTCAGGGATGGTTCGGCGCTGTTGACCGGAGTGTTGCTGGCCCTGTCGCTACCGCCCTGGGCGCCGTGGTGGATCGGCGCCATCGGTGCTGGCTTCGCCATCGTGGTCGGCAAGCAGGTGTTCGGTGGCACCGGCCAGAACATTTTCAATCCGGCGATGCTGGCGCGGGTCATGCTACTGGTGTCGTTTCCGGTGGAGATGACCACCTGGTTGACACCGCATCCCTGGTGGTCCGGGACATCGCCGGGATGGCTGGAAGGCTGGCTGATTACGCTCGGCCATTTCAGCGCAACCGACGGGGTGACCGGCGCCACTATTCTTGGTCATGTTCGCACCGAACTGGGCCTGAATCACTCCCTCTCGCAGATTTTGCCGGGGCATTATCAGGCCGGCGCCGCCGTGCTGGGTTGGACCGGCGGCAGTCTGGGCGAAACCGCTGAATGGCTGGTGTTGCTCGGCGGGTTGTGGTTGCTGCGGCGGCGGGTGATCACCTGGTACATCCCGGTCGGGATGCTGGGCGCGGTGCTGGTGCTGGCCAGCGGTTTCCACCTGCTCGATCCCCAGCGCTTCGCCGACCCCGTGCTGCACTTGCTGTCGGGCGGCCTGATGCTGGGCGCGTTTTTCATTGCCACCGATCCAGTCACGTCGCCGATCTCGTCACTGGGGCAGGTGGTGTTCGGCATCGGCTGCGGCGTGCTGGTGTACATCATTCGCACCTGGGGTGGCTACCCCGAGGGAGTGGCGTTCGCGGTGGTGCTGATGAACGCCGCCACACCGCTGATCGACCATTACATCCGCCCGCGCGCCTACGGTCGAACCTGGCGCGGCAAGCCGCGACCGGTGCCGGCCCATGCCAAACAACCACCCCCGGTGCAGAGATCTGGAGTGGATGCGCGTGATTAGTCGCTGGTTGAAACCGGAAATCCGGCAAAGCGTGGGATATCCGATTCTGTTGCTGGGTGGGGTGGCGCTGCTGGTCAGCGCGGCGATCGGTATCGCCGATTTGGGGACACATGCCGATATCGCCCAGCGCCAGTTGGAAGATTTGCAGGCCACTTTGCGGCAGGTGGTGCCCGCTGAGTACTACGACAACGATCCGGTGCGCGACACGGTGACCGTTCAAGAGGGTGATCGATCGGTGCGGGTCTACCGGGCACGGCGCAAGGGCCAGGTGCAAGCGGTGAGCTTCCAGACCACGGCGCCGGGTTACGGCAGTTCGGAGATAGTACTGATCGTCGGAGTGGACCGCGACGGTAAGTTGTTGGGGGTGCGGGTGATCAGCCACGCCGAGACGCCGGGGCTGGGTGACAAGATCGAAACAAGTAAATCCAACTGGATTCTCGGGTTCGCCGGTCGCTCGCTGGGCAATCCACCACCGGCCGGCTGGGGCGTCAAAAAAGACGGCGGAGTATTTGACCAGTTCACCGGCGCGACCATCACTCCGCGCGCGGTGGTCAAGTCGATCAAGGGAGGACTGGAATTTTTTGCCGCTCATCGAGCGGTATTACTGGATGAATCGAGCGGAGGCAATGACTGATGAACGACTATCGCGGCATCTTTGCCGACGGTCTGTGGAACAACAACGTGGTGTTCGCCCAGATGCTGGCGCTGTGCCCGCTGATGGCGGTGACCAGTACCGCCACTAATGGACTCGGCATGGGGCTGGCGACCACGGCCGTGCTGCTGGCGTCCAACATCGTCGTCGCCAGCCTGCGGCACTGGATCGTCCCGGACGTGCGCATTCCGGTGTTCGTGCTATTGATCGCATCCTTGGTGACATTGGCCGATATGGCGATCAACGCCTGGCTGCACGAGTTATACAAGGTGCTGGGGCTGTTCATTCCGCTGATCGTGGTCAACTGTTGCGTGTTGGGTCGGGCCGAGTCTTTTGCCTCCAAAAACCCGGTACCCGCCGCCGCCGCCGACGGCCTGGCGATGGGGCTGGGTTTGACCTTGGCGCTGGTGCTGATCGGCGCTTGCCGCGAGATAGTGGGCAGCGCCACCTTGTTCGCCCATGCCTCTCTGTTGCTGGGGCCAGCCTTCACCTTCCTGGAAACCACTCTAATCAAGGATTATCACGGCTTTCTGCTGATGTTGTTGCCGCCGGGTGGCTTTCTGGTGCTGGGGTTTTTGCTGGCCGGTAAACGAGTCATCGAACGAGTTACCGAAAAGAGTGCGGTTAAGGAAGAATTTCATTGCAGTGTCCAATGAGTTACGACTTGTGATTGCAATAAAGGCCGTGTGAAGGAGGGTATATGCAAGTTAGCGTCGCTTACGCCGAGTCGGGCCATCAGATCTGGCTGTCCCTGGATATGCCCGAAGGGAGCACGGTGCAACAGGCCATCGAATTATCCGGTGTCCTGACCCGTTACCCGCATCTGAATCTCAAGAAAAACAAGATTGGGATTTTTGGCAAACTTGCCAAGCCGACTGCACCGCTGGAGGCGGGGGATCGGGTCGAAATCTACCGACCGATCACTGTTGATCCCAAGACCGTGCCGCAACGGAAGATCGCGTTGGACGATGACGATGACGATGACGACGATTGATTGGGGTCCGATTCTCCTTTCCTTGAATTAGCGCACCTCGGGTAGCAGCGTCAGCCGATACCGCGCTGGTCCGGGCAGAAACGGCAGCGGCTGACCCTCGGCCCAGGCGTCGAACCCGGCCCGGTAGAAAGGTGACAGGGGATGGCCGCTCTGGCCGCCGGGCATGTGCAGGATGCCATTCGCCTCCCGTCCCGGTGCGACCACGAGCCGTTCGGACGAGCCGTTGTCCGGCGTTTGCACCCGAGGCATGTACAGGTCGCCCGGTAGGGCACGCGTTGGCATGTCCAGCCAGCCGCTCAGCCACGGTAGAATTCGGCTGAAGGGGTGCTGGATGCGGATCAGATTTTGATCCCCCCAGTTTTTCCTGCCCAGCGGCTGGCCGTCGGCGGTCAGTTCCGCCAGCGTTGCGTCCGCCGCGTCCAACAGCAGCGCCGGCCAGTCGGGATAGCGGGGATCGAGCAGATGCGGTGGCTGTTGAGTGACCAATTGCCATAACGGTCCTTCGTGCTGCCGGATCAATGTGTAGTCGAAACGTAGGTCCGCTTGCAGGCAGGCCACGGTCAGCGGCGCGAACGCCCGTTCCCGGACCTTCAGGCGGAAAGCGCGTACCAGCCGGTAACCGACCGAATCCACCGCCGTCCGTCCGCCCTAATCGGCGACCCACCGGCGCATGTCCCACCGACGTGGGTCGACGCGTGTAGTGTCTGGGGTCAGCGTTGCCAGCAGCAGGTCGCGCCAGCGTTGGAGAAATAGCGCGTGATCATCGAGTTGCAGCGCCAGAAAACCCGCTTCGTCGAACCGTTGCGCTGACTGCAAGTCGTCGCGAATCTGTCCGGCGCGGGCGCCGAGCGTGTAGCCGCCATCGCCCAGCAGATTGAGCCATGCTCCATCCACCACTCGACCGTTGGCGGTCCACAGCCGGCCGCTGGGTGGATCGACGATCTGTGGATATTCAGCCGCTTCCAGCCAGCCGTCCCAGCCGCGCCGGCCATCGGCCCAGGAAGACGGTATGCGGCCCGCGTGGCCGAAGCGGCGCGGAATCGGGCCGGTGAGGGTCCAGGCGATTCGTCCGTCCGCGCTGGCCAGCAGGATGTTTTGCGCCGGCATGCCGGCCTGGTTGGCGACCGCCAGCGCCGCCTCCAGCGTTTCGACCCGCTCCAGCC
>JBATDL010000653.1:0-4262 GCA_049663445.1 Candidatus Competibacter sp. | reverse complement strand
ACTACCCAGTGTGGCCAAACCGGGCGATAGATTCGCTTTTACCACCCAAAAGAGAGGACATTATGAAGAGACTCGCAACTGCGGCTTTATCTGCAACCCTATTGCTGAGCTTGAGTGGCGTGAATGCCGCCGAGGAAAAATACGTCACCATCGGTACTGGCGGTCAGACCGGCGTCTACTATGTCGTGGGCCAATCCATCTGCAAGCTGGTCAACCGTGAACAGAGCAAGCACGGCATTAAATGCACGGCACCGTCCACCGGTGGCTCGGTCGCTAATCTGAATGCGATCCGGGCTGGAGAGCAGGATATGGGCGTGGCCCAGTCCGATCAGCAATACAAAGCGCTGAAAGGCGAGGGCGACTTCGCGGCGGCGGGACCTTTCAAGGAATTGCGCGCGGTATTCGCGGTGCATCCCGAATCCTTCACCGTAGTGGCGCGCAAGGACTCCGGCATCAAAACCTTTGACGACCTCAAGGGCAAACGGGTCAATATCGGCAACCCCGGCTCCGGTCAGCGCGCTACCATGGATGCGTTGATGAAGGAGAAAGGCTGGGATACCAGCGTGTTTCAACTGGCATCCGAACTGAAGGCGGCGGAGCAGTCCCAAGCGCTGTGCGACAACAAGATCGATGCCATGGTCTATGTGGTCGGCCATCCGAACGGTTCTATCCAGGAAGCGGCTTCTTCTTGCGACGCGATTGTCGTGCCCGTCACTGGCCCGGAAGTAGACAAGCTGGTGAAAACCTATCCTTACTACGCCGTCTCCATCATTCCCGGCGGCATGTATCCAGGTAGCGACAAAGATGTCAAGACCTTCGGCGTGACCGCGACCTTCGTTTCATCCACCAAGACCCCCGACGACACGATCTATGTGGTCGTCAAAGCCGTATTCGACAATTTTGACCGCTTCAAAAAGCTGCATCCGGCCTTTGCCAACCTGGATCCGGCCCACATGATCAAGGACGGTCTGTCCGCGCCCCTGCACGACGGCGCCGTGAAGTACTACAAGGAAAAAGGCTGGCTGAAGTAACCGCGCGGCTAGCGGGGCGGGCGACCGGAAGGGTTGCCCGTTCGGTCGATCCTTTTAGCGTGGCACGCGGTAGGTGTTTGACTCGTGTCTGATGCAATCACGGGGGATACCCTATGAAAGCGAGTCGGTTAACCAGCATTGTTATTGTCTCGATGGCCCTGACCCTGGGAACCGGTGCCGCGCAACCGGTTCAGGCCGAAGAGATTGCCATCGGTACCGCCAGCCGGGCTGGTGTGTACTTTCAGGTCGGGCAGGCCATCTGTCGGCTGCTGAACGCCGAAACCACTCAACACGAGGTGACCTGCAAGGCATTGCCAACGGAGGGTTCCATCGACAACCTGCAACAACTTCGAGCCGGTAAGCTGCAACTCGGCGTCGTGCAATCCGACTGGCAGTATCGTGCCGCCAACGGCACAGGGATATTCAAATCGGTAGGACCGGCCCCCGACCTGCGGGCGTTGTTTTCCGTGCATGGCGAGCCCTTCACGGTAGTTGCCCGCCGCGATGCCGGCATCAAATCCTTCGATGACCTTAAGGGCAAACGAGTCAATATCGGCAACCCCGGCTCCGGCCAGCGCGCCACCCTGGAAGTGCTTATGGACGCCAAGGGTTGGGACAAGAACGTCTTTTCCCTGGCCAATGAGCTGTCGGCCTCCGAGCAATCCCTGGCGCTTTGCCATGATCGCGTACAGGCCATGGTCTACGTCGTGGGGCACCCGAACGCATCCGTGGCCCAAGCCGTCGATCTGTGCGATGCCATCATCGTGCCCGTAACGGGACCGGTGGTCGACCGACTGCTGGCCGACAACCCGTATTACGCCCGCACCCAAGTGCCCGGTGGAGTCTATAAGGGCAACCCGCAACCGGTCAGCACCTTCGGCGTTAAGGCCACGGTCGTTGCTTCCACCAGGCTGAGCCCCGATACCGCCTACCTTTTAGTCAAAACGGTGTTTGAAAATCTGGACGATTTCAAGAAGCAACATCCGGCATTCGCCAACCTGGAAGCAGTAGGCATGATCAAGGACGGGCTTTCGGCGCCATTGCACGAAGGGGCGCTGCGCTACTATCGGGAAAAGGGCTGGTTGTGAGCCCAGCCGGGTGAAATTTTCGTTTTTTTCTTTTATTACCAATACGTTTATGCGTATTGGCTTTCAAGCCGTTGATCCATGACCAACCCGTGCGAGCACTGCCGGGTAAAGGGGACCTTGATGAGCGAGCAAGTTGATCACAAACCGGCGGTATCGGGAGAAGAACTGCAGGATCTGGTGGCCCAGGCGGATACCGGCGCCCGGTCGCCAGGAGGCATACCACAGAAGATTCTGCTCGGCGTGGCCGCCGCCTGGTCCTTGTTTCAATTGTGGATCGCGTCGCCTTTACCCTTCATGGTCGGCTTTGGCGTATTCAACGATACCGAAACCCGCTCCATCCATCTGGCGTTCGCGGTTTTCCTGGCCTTTCTGGGCTATCCCGCGCTAAAGCGTTCGCCTCGCCATTACATTCCCCTGCAAGACTGGATCATGGGGCTGGTGGGCGCCTTTTGCGCTGGCTATTTGTTCCTGTTTTACAATAGCTTATCGCAGAGACCCGGCGCGCCTATTACCCAGGATGTGATCGTGGCTTGCGTGGGCATGGTCCTGCTGTTGGAGGCAACGCGACGGGCGCTGGGTCCACCGCTGATGGTGATGGCCATGCTATTTCTGGGCTACACCTTTGCCGGTCCCTACATGCCGTCGATCATTGCCCACAAGGGTGCCAGCCTGAACGCAGTGGTCAACCACCAATGGATCACCACCGAAGGTGTGTTCGGCATCGCCCTCGGCGTTTCCACCAGTTTCGTATTCCTGTTCGTGCTGTTCGGGGCGATGCTGGACAAGGCAGGTGCGGGCAACTATTTCATCAAGGTGGCTTTTTCCATGCTGGGGCACATGCGCGGCGGTCCGGCCAAAGCCGCCGTCGTGGCATCGGGCTTGACCGGGCTGATTTCGGGTTCCTCCATCGCCAACGTGGTGACCACCGGCACCTTCACCATTCCCATGATGAAGCGGGTGGGCTTTTCGGCGGAGAAGGCCGGCGCGGTCGAAGTGGCCTCCTCGGTCAACGGCCAGATCATGCCGCCGGTGATGGGCGCGGCCGCTTTCCTGATGGTGGAATATGTCGGGATCTCCTACCTCGAAGTCATCAAACATGCCTTCGTCCCGGCCATCATTTCCTACATCGCCCTGGTTTATATCGTTCATCTGGAAGCCTTGAAGGCCAATATGCACGGGCTGCCGAAGCGCGGTGTAGTTAAACCCTGGCTACAGCGCATCATCGGTACCTTGTTCGGATTTATCGCCACCGCCATCCTTGCCATGGCGGTTTATTACGGTATCGGTTGGCTCAAACCAGCTTTGGGCGATGCCGCCACTTGGGTGATTTCGCTGCTGCTGGTCGTGGTCTATGTCGCGCTGGTTTGGGTCGGTTCCCGGTATCCCGTGTTGGAGTTGGACGATCCCAACGCGCCGGTGGTCCAACTGCCTGAGACCAAGCCGACCGTCATGTCCGGCTTGCACTTCATTCTGCCGGTCATCGTGCTGGTCTGGTGTTTAATGGTGGAGCGATTGTCGCCGGGCCTGTCCGCCTTCTGGGCCACCATGCTAATGGTGTTCATCCTGCTCACCCAACGGCCGCTGTTTGCGCTGTTTCGCGGCGAGGGCCATTTCGACGAAGCCATTCGCCGAGGTTACGACGATCTAGTTGAAGGGCTAATCGCCGGCGCCCGTAATATGATCGGTATCGGCATCGCCACGGCGACGGCCGGTATCATCGTGGGCGCCGTTTCCCAGACCGGCGTTGGGCTGGTGCTGGCCGACTTGGTGGAAATCCTGTCGCTCGGCAATATCCTGCTGATGTTGATCCTGACGGCGGTGCTCAGCCTGATTCTGGGCATGGGATTGCCCACCACGGCCAACTACATCGTGGTATCGTCGCTGTTGGCGCCGGTTATCGTCACCTTGGGCGAACAGTCGGGCTTGATCGTCCCATTGATCGCCGTCCATCTATTTGTCTTTTTCTTTGGCATCATGGCCGATGTGACGCCTCCGGTCGGTTTGGCCTCTTTCGCCGCCGCCGCGATTTCCGGCGGTGACCCGATCAAAACCGGCGTCGTGGCTTTTGTTTACAGCCTGCGCACCGCGATCCTGCCGTTTTTGTTTATCTATAACACCGATTTGCTGCTGATCAATGTGGATT
>JBATDL010000652.1:0-2048 GCA_049663445.1 Candidatus Competibacter sp. | reverse complement strand
ATCCCTTCTTCCGCGCTGGACGGCTGCCAAACCACCCGGTCGCCGCAGGCCAGTCGGCCCAGGTTTTGTCGTACCGCGCAACGGCGCAAATCGCCTTCGTCATCCTCGACGATCAGGGCCGCGCCATAATTGGCGATCACCAAACCGGTCTGTTCCGGACCGAGCCCAACCTCATCCGGCGTCGACATCGGTCCGTCGGCCCGCTCGCGACGGTGGTCCTGCTGGCGCTGGATGCGCGCCCGCTGGCGCTGGGTCAACCGCCGGTTGGTCATGGCGCCCCGCCGTGGGACGGCTGGCATCGAACCACCGCTGGAATCGGGTTAAACTGGTGGTAATCGCCGTCAGCCGCGCGCGGCTGGCGCCTTCCCTCTCTCCTCTCATATCCCAAAGACACCATGTCCCCCGACAATCTGATCTGGATTGACCTGGAAATGACCGGCCTGGACACCCAGACCGATCACATCATCGAAATCGCGACCGTCGTCACCGACAGCCAACTGAACGTACTTGCCGAAGGGCCGGTGCTGGCTATCCACCAGAGCGACACGACGCTAGCGGCGATGGATGACTGGAACCGGAAGCAGCACGGCGGGTCCGGCCTGGCAGCCAGGGTGCGTGCCAGCGCGTTGGACGAACGCGAGGCCGAAACGCGCACCCTGGCATTTCTCAGCCAGTACGTTCCCCCAGGCAAGTCGCCAATGTGCGGTAATAGTATCTGTCAGGACCGGCGCTTCCTGGCGCGCTGCATGCCGGATCTGGAAACGTATTTCCACTACCGCAACCTGGACGTCAGCACGCTCAAGGAGTTGGCTCGCCGCTGGTATCCGGAGCGGATCAAGGGTTTCAACAAAACCTCGACCCATCTGGCGCTGCAAGACATTCACGATTCCATCGAGGAGCTGCGTTTTTACCGCGAGCGCTTGTTCCCGCCGGCGGCGGGCACTCCCTAGCGGTTGCCCCGACCGTGCTCCATTCCGCACTGTGCCGCTGTTCCTCAGCGCTCGACCGGCAGCCTGGAGTCGTTGCCCCATTCCGACCAGGCGCCGGGATAGCCGCGCACCCGTGGATAGCCCAGATAGCGCAACACCCAGTAAGTATGCGCCGAGCGGTGGTGGGTCTGGCAGTAGACAATCACCTCCTTGTCGGGCGTGACGCCGCGCGCTGCCAGCAATTCCCGTAGCACCGGGTCGGGTTGCAGGCGGAACTGCCGCTGCGGGTCCATGGCGTCGGTCCAGTTCAGATTAACCGCGCCGGGAATGTGACCGCTGCGGGCGGCGCGCTGGTCCAGGCCGGCGAACTCGGCCGGGGTACGGGTATCGAGCAGTGCTACATCGGCGTGCCCGAGCCGCTCCAGAATATAAGCCTTGTCGGCCATCGCCGCCGGATTGACGAAACGAGCTGGATAATCGCTACGCGATGGGTGACGCAATGGGGCCTCCAGCGACCCACCGGCGGCGTCCCAGGCATGGATGCCACCGTTGAGCAGGGAAACCGGCTCGTGGCCGAGTACCGCCAGCGTCCACAACAATCGCCCGGCGCGACCATTGCCTTCCTCGTCGTAGGCAACCACACGCCGCTCCGGAGTCAGGCCGAGCCGCGAGCACACGTCGCCAAGCTGCGCTTCGTTCGGCAGCAAGCCCATCGCCGGCGGTTCGCCCCGGACCAAATCGGCGTAATCGAGATGAACCGCGCCGGGAATGTGGCCGGCGGCGTAACTGGCGGGATTGGATAGATCCACAATGAGGACCCTGGGGTCGGCCAGGCACGGTTGAAGCTGCTCCGGTTCGATCAGCAGCGGCAGGTTCGAGACGGCGGTCATGCGGACTCCTGATAAGGGTTGACGCCAGGGCGTTGATGGCGGATGTTCGACATAATTACAAGTCCCCGTCCCACACGCAATGGGCTCAGGACGCGCCGCACTCCATTACAAAACCGGCATAAACTCCTGCAATAGATCGTTCAGAAAACGCAGCCCCAGTTCGCTCGCTTGCAGGCGCTCCGGATCAGTCTCCATCAGCCCGCGCGCCCGCGCCTGGCTCCAGCCGGGC
>JBATDL010000651.1:0-2272 GCA_049663445.1 Candidatus Competibacter sp. | reverse complement strand
GGTCAGCGGCGAATACGCCATGTTGCTGGCGGCGGCCGGCAACGGTTGGCTGGACGAGCGAGCGGTGGCGATGGAAGCGCTGCTGGCGATCAAGCGGGCCGGAGCCGACGCGATACTGAGTTATTTCGCCGGGCGGGCGGCCGGTTGGCTGCGAACGGCATGAAAAACTGGAAAGTGCTGCTGCTGGTCGCGGCGGGCGTGGCCATGAGCGGGTTTTTCCTGGCGATCATGCGCCCGCCCGGCGGTCAATCCGCCGCGCCCGGACGGGATTTACCCTGGCAGGTGGCGGTTGGCGACAATGGCGCAAGCTCGACCGTATTTGGCCTGACCCTGGGCCAGAGCACGCTGCGGGATGCGGTAGGCAAGCTGGGCCGGCGCTACGAGATTGGAGTTTTTCAGGAGCGGGATCGAGGATTGAGCCTGGAAGCCTATTTTCGGGATGCGGTGGTCGGTGGCTTGAATGCCCGATTGGTGCTGTCGGCGCAATTGCCCGATGAGCAGATGGATACCCTCCGCACCCATGCCGGCGCGGGTCAGCCCACCGCCGGCGGTGACCGCCGCTATTCGCTGACCGAAGCCGATCACGAGCTGGCGCTGGACGCAGTGGTGACCGCCATCACTTTCTTGCCGGTGGTCAAGTTCGACGCCGATCTGGTGCGCAAGCGTTTTGGCGAGCCGGCCGAACGTCTGCCCGTTCAGGATGGGATGCACTGGTTGTACCCGCCGCTGGGATTGGATTTGTTGCTCGGTGACAATGGCGGGGCGTTGCTGCAATACGTGCCGCCGGCCACATTCGAGCAACGGTTGCGGACGCCGTTGTATAACCGGGAGAGCGAGGAACGACCATGACTGCGTTACCGGACCACTATGCCGTGATGGGTAACCCCATTGCTCACAGCAAATCCCCGCGGATTCATGCGCTGTTTGCCGCTCAGACGGGCCAGAATCTGGAATACCGCGCCGTTTTGGTGGAACCGGACGGCTTCGCGGCGGCGGCGCGGGCGTTCCGGGATACCGGCGGCAAGGGACTGAACGTGACCGTACCGTTTAAACAGGATGCATGGGTGTTCGCCGACCTGCTCAGCGCGCGCGCCGAACGGGCCGGGGCGGTGAATACCCTGATCTTCGATCCGGCCGGGGTGCGCGGTGACAACACCGATGGACCGGGTCTGGTGCGCGACCTGACCGTCAATCACGGCTGTCCGCTGGCGGATAAAAAAATTCTGCTGTTGGGAGCCGGAGGCGCGGCGCGCGGAGTGCTGCAGCCGCTGCTGGCCGAACGGCCGGCGCATCTGGTGATCGCCAACCGCTCGGCGGGTAAGGCAGTGGAGCTGACGTTGCGCTTCAGCGATCTGGGACGGGTGTCCGGCTGCGGCTTCAGCGATCTGGCCGGGCGCCGGTTCGATCTGATCGTGAACGCCACGGCGGCGGGTCTGCACGATGCCGTGCCGCTGTTGCCGGACGGTGTACTGGAGGCGGATGGCTGGTGCTACGACCTGATGTACGGCAAGGAGCCGACCGCCTTCGTGCACTGGGGATGGGAGCATGGCGCCGCCCATGCCTTGGATGGGTTGGGCATGCTGGTGGAGCAGGCGGCGGAGTCGTTCCATCTCTGGCGCGGGGTCTGGCCGGAAACGAAACCGGTGATCGAGGCGTTACGGGCGCAGTGAGAGGGGGCATGGAGCGGCGGGCAAGCCCCGGAACGGCTCGCGGTGAACAGGGTCGGGGGGCATTGCCGGTTACCGCGAGACGCGCGCGCTTATCCCCGCCACCCTCCCGCCAGCGCCGCCGGGGGATCGGCCAGCGATTGAAATCGCGCCAGCCGTACCACGTTGCGCTGACGATGGCCTAGTAGCGGCATGATGCCCTGGGCGAGCAGCGCCTGTATGGCCCGTTCGCCCAGCAGAACCTCGGTGCCCGGCTGCATCAGCCGTTCCTCGGCTTCCCCATACACATGCGCCGGCAGGTCGTCCAGTTCCAGTACGTCACCGGGGTTGAAGTCCCAGCCGTTCTCCGCGAACGCTGCCGCGATCAGCCGCGCGCAGGCGAAGGCCGGGTTGCCCCACAGATAGGCGTCGGGATCGCGGCCCAGCGGCATTTCCTCGAACTCCAGTTGCTCGACTGGCTCGGTCTTGCGGCCGTAGGGCAGCCGCAACAGTATCCGAGGCAGCGCGAGCCCCAGCCAGGGCGCGACCTCAGTTTGGCGCAGTGTCTGCCAGTACTGTTCGGTGGTGGCGGGCAGCGGCGCCCATTGCGCGGGGTCGGCCAGGTC
>JBATDL010000650.1:0-2617 GCA_049663445.1 Candidatus Competibacter sp. | reverse complement strand
CGGTTACAGCGGGCCGATTCAACTGCTGGTCGGGGTGTATGCCGACGGGACCCTGGCCGGGGTGCGGGTGCTGGCGCACAAGGAAACCCCCGGTTTGGGTGACGCCATCGATGAGCGGCGCTCGCCGTGGATTCTGGCGTTTACCGGTCGCTCGCTGACCGACCCAATGCCGGAACAATGGCAGGTCAAAAAGGATGGGGGCGTGTTCGACCAGTTCACCGGCGCAACCATTACCCCACGCGCGGTGGTTAAAGCTACCCATAAGTTTTTGGAGTACGTCCAGACTCACCGCGAGCAATTATTTGCCCCGGCGGTTGATGCAAAGACGGTCAGCCAGTCTCCCCGCCCCTGAAATGAGTCGAGGGCGCGGGGAGCGATTTGTGAGAGAGGAGCCATCATGAACGAAACGGGCTATGGGAAGATTCTCAAGGACGGCATGTGGACCCAGAACACGGGTCTCGTGGCGCTGCTGGGCTTATGCCCGCTGCTGGCGGTGTCGAATTCGGTGGTTAACGGGCTGGGCCTTGGCTTGGCGACCACGCTGGTACTGCTAACCTCCAACGTGGCGGTGTCGCTGATCCGCAATCTGGTGCGGCCGGAGGTGCGGATTCCGGTGTTCGTCATGGTGATCGCCTGCGTGGTGACCGCCGTGGAACTGGCGATGCACGCCTTTCTGCCGGGGCTCTACACGGTGCTGGGCATTTTCATCCCGCTGATCGTCACCAACTGCTGCGTGATCGGCCGTGCCGAGGCGTTCGCGTTCAAGAACGGCGTGGCGAAGGCGGCGGTGGATGGGATTGCCACTGGGCTGGGGTTTCTGCTGGCGCTGGTACTGTTGGGCGCGCTGCGGGAGGTGGTGGGGCAGGGGACGCTGTTCGCCCAGGCCGATTTGCTGTTCGGGGAGTTCGGCAAGGGCTTGACCCTGCATTTGATCGACGATTATCGCGGCTTTCTGTTGGCGATTCTGCCGCCAGGGGCGTTCATCGGTCTGGGTGGTCTGATCGCTGTCAAGAATGTGCTCGATGCCCGTGCCAAGCGCCGGGCCGAAGCCAGACCGGTGGGCGTGTTGCACGAAGCGGGCGCCTGAAGGGATCGGGGATGGAGTTCCACCCGTCTCCCAATTTTACAACGATTGATCTGATCGTCCGTGATCCAACAATAAGATTATCCTGGTTTACGCTTCAACCGCCCCCATCTTATGGAACTCGTTGACAGCTCCACCGACACCGAGAATTAGCATTTGCATACCGATTACGGCGAGAATCAGGCCCATTAATCGCGTAACGACCTTAATGCCATTGCGTCCGATGTAATTGACGAAGGGCTGGGCTCAGTGGGGCGAGCGATAGCGGGTTTCCACTGTAGCCCTTGGTTAGATGCTCTTTGTTCACCATTACCAAACATCTTCAACTGATGGATCATCATAACGATCCAGAGTCGCTAACCATTCTGGCATACCTTCTTTTATTGTTTCTTTCAAATTATTCAAGTCTTCTTTCTCTATTACACCTTTCTCATACAGAAAAGTGTAAAATTTTTTGAGACTTGTTGCATTACATTTAATACTGGATTGGCTTGCCCACATTGCCTTTTTTATAAACCAATACCCGAGAAACATATCTATAGCGTCAACACCATCTTTTGCTTCAATTGCATCTTCATATAATAGGTATTCGTTTACATAGAAATCGATATTTGAGACATGATTGTTTATTGTGTTTTGAGATAAGCCAGATGATTTCAAAGAAAGCTCAAACTCACCTAATAGCTTTTTATTGAATTTTCTGATCTTTTTGCAAGCATTTTCGTATTTCTCGTAATCATCCATTTCTAGTACTCAATCGATTAGTGATATTTTCTGGTTGTGTTCGCTTTAACCGTGTGAGGTATTACAGGTACGAGGTCCGGAGGGCGTGAAACAGGAATTGCTGAGGCGTGAGGGTATCCTTGAAGCGGTCGAGCAGGCGCCGCCAGCCCAGATAATTGGCGAGGTATTTGGTGGCGACGCCTCGGAAGCGGGTCATCCAGGTCTTGAGGCTGGAGTCGTAGCGGTTGACACTCTGCACATGCCAGACGCCATCACCGCCGTGGCCGTGGTAGGCAGCGATAAAGGAGCCCGATGCCACGCCCAATTCCTGGGCCACGGTCCAGTAGGCCGCATGGCCATCCGTACTCAACACCGCGTCAGTGCTCAGTACCGGCCGCAACGCTTCGGTCAGCGCCACCGCCGTACCGTGGGCCAGCATCTGGTCGAACGCGATGGAGGTCCCGCGCTGCACCGCCACCACCACCGTGGTCTTCTCGGCGCCGGTGCCGTCCTGGGCCTTGCCACTCCGCTGCTTCGAGGGACGAGGCAGCCCTTGGCGTTGTCCTTTGTAAGAAACCGGGAAGACGGTTTCATCCACTTCCACGACGCCCGTCAGGAGTTCAGGCTTCTGCGTGCTCAAGAACTCCAGAAATTTATGTCGCCAGCGGAAGGCTTTTTGTGGAGAGATGGCCAAGCGCGCCGCCGTCTTGCGAACCGACAGGCCATCCACCATGCAAGCGGCGTTCTCCAGCAGCTGCGTTTTGCCTCGCAGCCGATGAAACGGCGTCCCGGTCAGCGCGGTGAAGGTCT
>JBATDL010000649.1:0-3425 GCA_049663445.1 Candidatus Competibacter sp. | reverse complement strand
CCACTTGTTGAGCCGGATGAAACCACTGCCGCTAGGCAGCCACGCCCATTGCCCGCGCTGTGGGGCCGCGTTGCACCTGCGCAAGCCCAACAGCCTGGCGCGCGCCTGGGCGCTGACGCTGGCCGCCTACATTCTCTATATCCCCGCCAACACCCTGCCGATCATGACGGTGGTGTCGATGGGGCACGGCGAGCCGGATACCATCCTCAGTGGGGTGCGGGTGCTGATCGCGGGGGGCTTGTGGCCGCTGGCCCTGCTGGTATTTTTCGCCAGCGTGGTCGTGCCGGTGCTGAAGCTGTTCTCGCTGACCTACCTGCTGATTTCGGTGCAGCGCAAATCGCGCTGGCATCCCAGGGACCGCACCGTCCTGTATCGCATCACCGAGGCGGTCGGGCGCTGGTCGATGATCGACGTGTTCATGATTTCGATCCTGGTGGCGCTGGTCAAACTGGGCTCCATCGCCACCATTGAGCCGGGCACGGGGGCGATGGCGTTCGCCGCCGTCGTGGTTATCACCATGTTCGCCGCCATGAGCTTCGATCCCCGCCTGATCTGGGATGCACTGGAGAACCCCGATGAGCGATAACGACATCCAACACCAAGGCCCAAGTGGGAACGATTCCTTGCCCGATGCCGTGGTGGTGGAAAAACGCAGCGGCTTTTCGATCGTCTGGTTGATTCCCCTGGTCGCGGCCCTGGTCGGTGCTTGGCTGGCCTACAAGACGCTGAGCGAGCAGGGGCCGATCATTACCCTCACCTTCCGGGAAGGCACCGGTCTGGAAGCCGGCAAGACCAAGATCAAATACAAGGCACTGGATGTCGGCGTGGTCGAAACTGTCCGATTCAGTCCAGATCTGTCCCATGTCATCGTGATGGTCAGGATGAACAAAGAGGTGGAGCAGCACTTGGGCGCAAACAGCCGATTCTGGGTGGTGCGGCCCCGGATCGGGCTTAGCGGCGTTTCGGGGCTGGAAACCGTGGTGTCCGGAACCTATATCGAAGTGGAATTCGACGACGGCAATCCGACCAGGGTATTCACCGGGCTCGCGCAACCGCCAATCGTCAGAGCCGATACCCCCGGTCGCCGCTATCTGTTGCTGACCGACCAGTTGGGTTCGATTCAACGGGGTTCACCGATTTATTTTCGCGACATTCAGGTGGGAGAGGTGTTGACGACCCAGTTGGCCGAAGACAATCGGAGCGTGCTCGTGCATGTATTCGTGAACGAACCTTACGACCGCCTGGTGCGCGACCAGAGCCGGTTTTGGAAAACCAGCGGTTTCGAGGTCTCGCTCGGCGCGCAGGGCATCGACGTGAGAATGGAATCGCTGCTGTCCTTGCTGCTGGGCGGCATCGCGTTCGACACGCCGGCGGTCCATGACGACTCGGGCGCGCCCAGTCGGGACGGCGCCCGGTTTCGGCTGTACGACAGTTTTAGTGATATCGCCGAATCGTCCTACACCCGCCGCGATTCCTACCTGATGTATTTCGAGGGTTCCGTGCGGGGTTTGAGCGTGGGCGCGCCCGTGGAGGTTCGCGGTCTCAAGATCGGCAAGGTCACCGACGTGAAGCTCGACATCGACCTGAAAACCGGCAACATTCGCGTGCCGGTGGTCGTGGAGCTGGAACTGGAGCGCATCCTGCCTCCGGACCTGATGAAGCAATATGACCAGACCTATGGCGCGCTTCGCTCGGAAGGCCGTCGGCCCGGCATGGAGCACATGGTCAAGCGCGGGCTACGGGGGCAATTAAAAACCGGCAGCCTGTTGACCGGCCAGCTCTTTGTCGAGTTGGATTTTTATCCCGATAGCCCGCCGCTGGAGCTGGTTTACGGTGGGCCATATCCCGAGGTTCCGACGGTGCCGGGCGCGCTGGAAGCCTTCCAAAAGACCGCCCTGGATATCCTGAACAGCCTGCGTAAGCTGCCCCTGGATCAGATCGCCAACGAATTGCTGGGAACGATGCAGGGCACCAATCGGCTGATCAACGCCCCGGAATTGCGGGCGACGATTCGTTCCCTGGATGCGACCTTGAAAGATGTGCGGACGCTGGCGCAAACCGCTGACCGGCAGGTGGCCGTGCTGGCTGCCGATGCCGGAAAGACTTTGGGCGCGGCGCGAAACACCCTGGAAAGCGTCGATCCCGAGGCGCCACTGATGGTCGATCTCGCCAACACCCTGGAGGAGCTGGCGGCGGCGGCCCGTTCCATCCGCGCCTTGAGCGACCATTTGGAACGTCATCCCGAATCCCTGCTGTACGGCAAGGGCGGACCCGGAGCGAAAAAATGAACGACAGGCTATTGAGGGTGGCGCGCGCGGTGCTGATGGGCGGACTGTTGGTGCTGGCGGGGTGCGCCGGCAGCGAACCGGTGCGCTACTATGTATTAAGCGCCACGCTGGCGGGATCGGGCGGTGTGGCGGCCCGGGATATCGCCGTCGGCGTCGGCCCCGTGGAATTGCCGGAGTATCTCGACCGGCCTCAGATCGTCACTCGCACCAGTCAGAATGAGCTGAACGTGGCTGATTTCGACCGCTGGGCTGGGTCCCTGAAGGACAATACGATTTGGGTGCTGGCCGAAAATCTGGCGATACTGCTGCCGAGCCAGCGAGTATCCGTATACCCCTGGAAACGGGCGACACCGGTCGACTATCAGGTCACCGTTCAGGTCACCCGGTTCGACCGTCTGGAGAATGGGGAGAGCGTGCTCGCCGCGCGCTGGCGCGTGCTCGATGGCGGTGGTCGGGAGCTGTTGTCACGGACATCGACCTATCGGGAGACTCCAGCCGGGCCAGATTACGCGGCGACGGTGGCCGCCATGAGCCAGAATCTGGAAGCATTTAGCCGCGATCTCGCATTGAGGATGGGAGAGCTATCGCCCGGTTCCGGTCGCTGACAAGGGCCTATCAGGCGTCTCGCGCTTGTTTCAAGCGGTTCCGCTAGCCGTTTGAACGGTTGGCGACGGCAGGAGGTGTGCAGTCGTGCAGGAACTTCAGCCTGGGCAAAATCGCCCGATCGGCAACGGACGGGTCGCGGTTGGCGTCGCCGGCGAACCGCGCGAGGATTTCGCCGCCAGAACCCAGGCGGGCGCACTGTTGCTGGCCGCCGACGGCCGGATTCTCGACCCCAAGGACTTGGTGAGCGCCGAGCAGCCGCGTTCCTGCGATGGATCGGTGACGTTCGCCGAGCCGCCGGGCGAATTCCGGGTGGACCTGGACGCCGTGCCGGCAGTGGCGGCCCGAATCGCCATTGTGCTGACGGTCCGGCCCGGACTGGGGCCAGGGACGACTTTCGGGGTGTTTGCCTCGATTCGAAGCTGGCTGGCGGATGCGACAGGTCAGCCGCTGCTGGTTTTTCCGCTGCCGCTGGCCAGCCGCAGCGAAACCGCCATGATCCTGGCGGAGCTGTACCGCCACCAGGGGCAATGG
>JBATDL010000648.1:0-1942 GCA_049663445.1 Candidatus Competibacter sp. | reverse complement strand
CCGCAAGGGTCCCCTGTTTCTGAAAACCGACCCCTATGCCTTCCACACCGAGACGCCACCCGGCACCGCCAGCGGGGTCTACGATCCGGCCGGCAAGCATCAGTGGCGCGATGGCGAGTGGATGCAACGGCGAGCGGGCGCCAAAGCCTGGGAACGACCGGTGGCCATTTACGAGGTCCACGCCGGGTCGTGGCGACACCGGCCGGACGGCAGCTTCCTGTCCTACCGGGAACTGGCGGACCAGTTGATTCCCTATGTGCTGGAGATGGGATTCACTCACATCGAATTCCTGCCGCTGGCCGAGCATCCCTATGGTCCGTCCTGGGGCTACCAGATTTCCAACTTCTACGCCCCGACCGCGCGCTTCGGCAAACCGGAAGATCTGATGGATCTGATCGACCGCTGCCACCAGAACAACATCGGGGTGATTCTCGACTGGGTGCCGGCCCATTTCCCCAAGGACGCCCACGCCATGGCCTGGTTCGACGGCACCCATCTGTACGAGCACGCCGACCCGCGCCAAGGCGAACACCCCGACTGGGGCACGCTGATCTTCAACTACGGTCGCCACGAAATCGAAAATTTCCTGATCGCCAACGCGCTGTACTGCCTGGAAAATTTCCACTTCGATGGGCTACGGGTCGATGCGGTGGCCTCGATGCTGTATCTGGATTACTCCAAAAAAGAATGGATTCCCAACAAATACGGCGGCAACGAAAATCTGGAAGCCATCGAGTTTATCAAGCACACCAACGCCGTGGTCCACGCCCAGCATCCGGGCGTGATGATGATCGCCGAGGAATCGACTGCCTGGCCGAACGTATCGCGGCCCACCGATCACGGCGGGCTGGGCTTCGGCTTCAAGTGGAACATGGGTTGGATGCACGACGTGCTGTTCTACCTGCAAAAGGAGCCAACACATCGTCGCCATCATCACGACAAGCTGACCTTCGGCATCGTCTACGCCTTCAATGAGAACTTCATCCTGTCGCTGTCGCACGATGAAGTCGTGCATCTGAAAAAATCGCTGCTGGGCAAGATGCCCGGCACCGAGCGGGAGCAGTTCGCCAACCTGCGTCTGCTGTACGCCTTCATGTACGGCCATCCCGGCAAGAAGCTGCTGTTCATGGGCGGGGAATTCGGCCAGCCCAGTGAATGGAATCACGACGCCGAACTGGAATGGGGGCTGCTGCGCAAGCCGCCACACCAGGGTTTGCAGCGCTTCGTGGCCGATCTTAATACGCTGTACCGCCAGGAACCGGCCTGCCATCAGGTCGATTTTCGCGGTGCCGGCTTCGAATGGCTGGACGCCGGCGCCGAAACCAATGTGCTGACCTTTCTGCGCAAGGCTCGCGACCCGCGCGATACCGTGGTGTTCGTGCTGAATTTCTCCGACCAGGCATACAAGGACTATCGGATTGGGGTGCCGTTCCCGGTTGAGTATCGGGAGTTGTTGAACAGCGATGCCAGCGAATATGGCGGTTCCGGCGAGACGCTGGCCAGCCAGCGCATCATGGCCGAAGAGGTTTCCAGCCACGGTTACGCCTTCTCGCTGGTCCTGAACCTGCCGCCGCTCAGTGCGTTGGTGCTGAAGCCGGCGCCGTTGGTGCTGGAGTAAGGTTGGCGCTCGGCGAGTTTGCGGGTCGGCATGAGGTTGGATGCCGCTGCCCTTGTTGTGAAGGAACTCCACCCGATTTCCCAGCGGGGCCGTCCGAAATTCAGCCCCGCGTGGAAACTAATGACGGTCGGTTGCGGTCATAAGTTTGCATTTCGAGTTTCTCCCTCGATCCTCTTGAGCCGGCGCCCTAGCCGGCTTTTTTTTGGCCGATCACGGGACCGTGGGGACAGTACGCACGATCAGGAGTAAACGCAGGAGTAAACGATGGATTTCGACGCAAAAGCCAAAGAGTGGGACAACGATCCAGTCAAGCTGGAGCGAGCG
>JBATDL010000647.1:0-4565 GCA_049663445.1 Candidatus Competibacter sp. | reverse complement strand
GCCTTGGGGTTTAGGCGGCTTTGGACGAGGCGTGGCCCCAGACCCGCGCATTGCCGAAATCCATCCAGGGCAAGGCCAAGGCGGGATTGCATGAAATCTGGATGGCGGAAACCCAGATCCAGGTGAACCAGGCATTTGACCGCTTCGCGCGGGATTTCGGCGCCAAGTATCTCAAGGCGGTGGAAAAACTGCTCAAGAATCGCACGGTTATGCCAGCGCTGTGAAGGTGAGGAACGGCAAAACAGATGGGCAAGCAAACTGACATCGGTAGAGTACTCGTCAATCTGCCGATATTTCAGCAATTGAGCGAAGACGAAATCGCCAGCCTGGCGGCGGGGACGCGCGAAATCCGCTTGAGCAAGGGGCAGATCCTGTTCCAGACAGGTAGCCTGCTGGAGGGGTTCTATGTCATCGTGCGGGGCCAGATCAAACTGGCGTTTTCCTCACCGCGAGGCAACGAGAAGGTGGTGTCCATCGTTGAGCCGGGGCAAAGTTTCGGCGAAGCCATGATGTTCATGGAGAAACCCAGCCCGATATTCACTCAGGCGCTGGAAAATTCCCGCCTGCTGTACATCGCCAAGCACAGCCTGTTCGCGGCGATTGATCGCGACAACGCCTTCGCTCGCCGGATGCTGGCCGGCTTGAGCATCCGCCTGCACGGTCTGATCGAGGACGTAGAAAATTATTCCCTGCGCTCTTCCACCCAACGGCTGATCGGTTTCCTGCTGCAACTAGCGGACGTGCCCGCCGGAGGCCCCGTCGCCTTTACACTGCCGGCCAGCAAGCACGTCATCGCCTCACGGCTGAATCTAACGCCGGAAACGTTGTCCCGGATATTGCGTGGTTTGGCCGAAGCGGGGTTGGTTGAAGTGAAAGGCCGGTCCATCACCGTGCTGGACATCGAACGCCTAAGCCAATTCGACCCGCCCCCTCGCGCCGGCTAGCCCGCCCATGCACCGTTCGCCGGAGTGGTTGAGCATACTCGCAGCGCCCTTGCCACAAGCCATCGATTCCATTGGGATTCCATCGAAGCCCATCGAGCCTTTCATTTCTCATGCCCATGTCGCAATTCATTCCATTCCGCAACCGCCGAGGAGGGTGGTTGACCCTGCTGGTCCTGCTGCTGACCTGCGCCGGTTCGGGTCCGGGCTGGGCACAGGATTCCCTGACCCTGTCCACCCTGCCCACCGATCCGTTCAAGGCTGCCGAACGCCAAAACGCCACCCGGAAAACCCTGGCCGAGCATCGTCTGAGCATCGAGCAGTTGCGGAGGGAGATCGCCCGGATTAATGCCGAGCAGCCGGTCAAAATGCAGGCGCTATCCGGTGAAACCGTGAGTGCGGCCATGGTGGAACAGGCGCGGCTCGACAGCGACGCCGTTCGCCTCAAGCAGGAGGAACTGGAAACCGGCATCGATGGCGCCAAGCGCCAGATCAAAGGCTTGCAACAGGCAATTCCCGCGCTGGAGGCCCAGGAACAACTATTGAAGAACCCCGCCAAGGATGGCCCGGAAATCGGCAATCGCTCCGAACAACTGGCGCAACTGCGCGTGGCGCTGGAGCAGCGCCGCACCGACCTTCAGCTTGAACAGGACAACCTGAAAAACCTTGAAGAGTGGTTGGCGCTGGTCGAGCAGCGCCGGACGCTGGCCGGACAGTGGCGTGCTCGCCTGGAAGAAATTCATCTGCAACAGCAGGCGCAAGGACGCCTGGATGCACAGCAGGATCTCGCCGTCCGTCTGGAGCGGGAACAACAGGCGCAGCTCGGCAAGGCCGAGGAACTGCGCGCCCGCCTGCAACAGCAGGGCGAGAAGCTGTCTGTGGCGCAACGCGCGTTGCTGGAAGCCGAAATCCAAGCCGCCGAGGAACGCGCCAAACTGTTGCGTTGGGACATCCGACTGGCCGCCATCGAAGACGAGCTGGCCAACTGGGAAGGACTGGCGGATGCTAAGGACGCCGACCTTCACCGCATTCAGGAAGGAGTGCGCCAACTCACCGTGCTGCGCAGCGAACTGCGCGAAACTGGCGATTTGCTCGAACGCCGTCTCGAACTACTGGTTCAGCAGCAAGCCTTGCCCGTCAGCGAAGATCCTGGCAGCGCGAACGACCCGAGCTTGCGCGAGCGGAGCCGCGGGACGTTCGCGCTGCTGGAACGGGATGTGCGCCAGCGCCTGGATACATTGCGGGAACAGCGCGACCGGCTGGAACGGTTGCGGGAGCACCTGGAAACCGTCTACCAGCAGCGCGCCAGACAGGATCTGGGCGCGCGCGAGCCATTGATCTTGTTCGCTCCGGATCAATGGTCCGCCACTGTCGCGGAACTGGGTAATGCCCCCCGCATTCTGGCGCACCAGATCTGGTTGAGCGTCGAATCGGTGCTCAAGGCGGTGACGAGGGCCAGCATCGAACAGTGGTTCGCCCTGACCGGCTCGATTCTGCTGCTCGCTGTCCTGGTGGCGCTGGGTCGACGCTATCTCGCCCATCTTTCGGAACGCCATACCGATGGGGAGGACGACAGCTTCGCCAGCAAGTTCACCCATACCTTGGCGCGCCTGTTGCGCAAGAACCTGTGGGGCATCGCGCTGGCCGGCGCGCTGGCACTGGCACTGTGGTGGTTGCGGGTGCCTCAGCCGGGGCTGAGCATCCTGTTGACTCTGGTTCTGCTCTGGGTTGGTGTCAAGACGCCGCTCGACCTGGCCTGGCTGCTGCTGGCCGCGCCCGGTGCATCTGGCGCGTACCGCAACCTGCGGCTTTACGCGCTGGTGTTCTGGATGATGCTGGCGGGTGGCGCGCTCGGCACGCTGGTCATTCTGTCCCATCTGAGCGAGCTGCCGCATCCGGCGCTCCAGGTTTTGGATCAGGCGCTGATGTTCTACTGGCTGGCGGTCTGCTACCCCCTATTGCGGATTCGTCACCTGCTGCTGGAACCACTGGCGGAGCGCTACGCTGGCCGACTCTGGCTCGGGGCCACGCGCCTGCTGACGCTGCTGCTACCGCTGGTGCTAGCCTTGGCTGCGCTGCTGGGTCTGGTCGGCTATCTCAATCTGGCTTGGCTGCTGGTCCGGCGGCTGCTGGCGCTGAGCGGCATCCTGCTGATCTGGTTGCTGTTGCGCAGCCTGACCGACGACTTGATCGTGTTCCTGAAAAACCAAGCCATCATTCGCAGCAGCTACGGGCTCCTCTGGACCCAGGAAATTCTGGCACCGCTCAACCGAACTTTGCGCTGGCTGCTGCTTCTGATCGCCGTTCTGGTCCTGCTCGATATTTACGGTCGACAAGGCTACATCTTTGCCTTTTGGGCTACGGTTACCTGGAAGCCGGTCCTGTTCGCGGTGGTGCTGGCGCTGCTGAGCTACGAGGGGTTGCTGCTGCTGGGCGGCTATTTGGTCGAGCAGACCCAGAGCATCTTCGGCGGCGCCCTGATCCGCCACCTGCGGCAACCGCTTGGCCTGCTGGTGCCGGTGGTCGCCGCACAATTGCTGTTGCCGGGTCTGGAACTATCGCCGGTGCTAGCTGGCCACCTCCATCATGCCCTGGTGCTGATCGATATCGCCGCCATCGGCTGGTTGGTGGTGCGGCTGACCTCGGTGGCCGAGGATGTGATGCAGCAGCATTATCTGGTCAATTTCAAGGACAGCCTGGGCGCGCGCCGGATCCGGACCCAATTCCAGATGCTGCGGCGGATCGTGGTGATTGCGGTACAGTTGCTGGCCTTGGCGGTGATGATGATGACTTTTCCCAGAATCCGCGAACTGGGCGCCGGCCTACTGGCTTCGGCTGGCGTGGCTGGTCTGGTGATCGGCGTGGCGGCGCGGCCATTTCTGGAGAACCTGATCGCCGGGGTGCAGATCGGTCTGACCCAGCCGATCCGCATCGACGATGTGGTGATCGTGGAAGGGGAGTGGGGCCGGATCGCCGAGATTACCGCTACCCATGTAGTGGTGCGCATCTGGGACGACCGCCGGCTGATCGTGCCGCTCAACTACTTCAACACCAAGCCGTTCGAGAACTGGACCTGGGCCAACTCGGAACTACTGGGCACGGCGTTTTTCTACGTGGACTATACCTTTCCGGTGGAAGCCGGCCGAGAGGAGCTCAAGCGTATTCTCGACGGCTCCGATTTGTGGGACGGTCGGGCATGGGGCTTGCAAGTCACGGATATCACCGACCGCACTGTGACCTTGCGCGCCCTGATGAGCGCGCCCGATGCCCCAACCGCCTGGGATCTGCGCTGCCTGGTGCGGGAACGGTTCGTTGCCTTCCTGCAGCAAAACTACCCGCAGTGCCTGCCGCGCACTCGGTTTAGCGAGTCGCAAGAGGAGGAGGGGCGCGAATCGCTGCTCAAACTACCCCTGCGGAAACCCATAGAGCAGTCTTAGCCCCTGTCGGCACTGGGCTCAAACCACTGAATTTACCCTTGCATCCGATGGTTTAGCGCGTTTTACTGGAACGATGAAGACGCCAACGACGCTGATTTGTCCAGCCTGTGGTTCCCGTAACACCACCGGCCACGGTCACGACGAGACCGTTCACAACGGGACCCGAAGCCTTCGCGCCTGCACGAGC
>JBATDL010000646.1:0-2048 GCA_049663445.1 Candidatus Competibacter sp. | reverse complement strand
TGACGAACCAGCCCCCGACTGGCGAACGCTCCTGGACGCGCGCCGAGTTGTATGAGGATTAGCCGGTGCGGGTCGCGCTCGACACCAATGTTCTGGCTTATGCCGAAGGACTGGGAGATGAACGGCGCGTCAACCTCACCCGTCGGATACTCGCTGAAATGCCGCAGGAGCGTGTCGTGCTCCCCGCGCAAACCCTGGGCGAACTGTATCGGGTGCTCGTCGGCAAAGCGAACCGCGAAGCAGCGGCGGCGCGCGGCGCGGTGTTGGAATGGAGCGACGCCTTCGAGGTGGCCGACTCGACCACCGCTTGCTTCATCGCGGCGCTGGATTTGGCCGTGGATCATCAACTGCAATTCTGGGACAGCCTCATCATCGCCATCGCCATCGCCGCACGCACGCGTTGCCGCGTGCTGCTGAGCGAAGACATGCAGCACGGTTTTATCTGGGGTGGGGTGACAGTGGTCAACCCCTACTCACCGGCGCCCCATCCTCTGCTGGAACAACTCCTGGCCAATGAAGGTTGAACAGACGAATCGAAAAAAAGAAAAGTCTATGAACAAGGTTCCTGAATCGATTCGCAAGGAGCTGGCGGCGCTCGCTGTTAAACCGGAGAATGAAATCGACTTTTCCGATTTGCCGGCCACGACCAAGCAAGACTGGCAGGGAGCACGGCGCGGACAATTCTACCGTCCGGTCAAAAAACAATTAACGGTGCGCATTGACGCCGACGTGCTGGAATGGCTCAAAAGCCAAGGCAAGAGCTATCAGCGCCGTCTCAAGGCGATCCTCCGCTCCGCCATGCTCGACAGGAAATCATAGATTCCCGAGAACCCCCCTCCCCAAAAGGCAAAGGCCCGCCTCATTCCTCCACGAACACCGCCTCCAGCGTCGCTGCCTCCAGCACCCGCTCCGCCCACGCTTCCAACTGCGCCGGCTCCTCCGCCACCGTCAGCCTCGCTTCCGCCCACGCCGGCAGCGGTCCGAAGCGACGAACCAGCAACTTCCGCAACAGCCTGGTCTCGCCCTCGGTTCGCCCCTTGGCCTCACCCTCGGTTCGCCCCTTGGCCTCACCCTCGGTCCGCCCCTCGGTGAACACTTCCTGATAAAAGCGGGTTTGTCTCAGATCGACATCGTGTAATTCCAGCATCCGACGCACCTCCTCCCGACTCACCGTCGGTAACTTGTAGACCAGAATCATCTCCACTAAATCCAGCAACACGCTCGCCGGCAACCCTGGGCCGTCCATCACCGCCGGTTCCCGCAGCAATTGCCGAGCCCTGGTCGGCGCCTCGGCCGCCTTGCCCGCCAGCAGTTGCACCAGCCGCAACCCCACCGTGCTGGCTGGAACGTCAGCCCAGTCTTCCAGATATACGCGATGCACTTCCGGCAACTTGACCACCGAGCCATACCGCCGACCATCCAGACGCTCCACCGACCGGCTCGGATGGATCACCACCGCCCGCCACGGTCGCACCGGCGCCATCCGGTACAGATACAGAAAAATCTCGGCGAACAGCCGCCCGTAAAATTCCTCCTCCGCCTGCATCTGGACCTCGACAAACACCACGGGCGCATCGGGGTTGGTTTCGGGCGGCTCCAGCAAG
This sequence comes from Candidatus Competibacter sp., assembly GCA_049663445.1. Classification (GTDB taxonomy): domain Bacteria; phylum Pseudomonadota; class Gammaproteobacteria; order Competibacterales; family Competibacteraceae; genus Competibacter. The sequence continues at coordinate 444 of JBATDL010000646.1, read as the reverse complement.
CCATCCAGGCGGAACGCGGTCTGCTTGACCTCCTCGGAACGGAACCGGTAGCTCCATCCGTCCAGATCATCGAGACCCGCCAATTCAAACACCAAACCCGGCAGGGCCTGAAACAAGCGATAAAATAAGGCATCGGTCTTCATGACGTTTCTACTGTTTTCCCCACCGCATCGTCAATCGATGCCTGACTCAAGCGCCGCTCGACCGGAAACTTTACAATGATCCGGTCGTCCATCAAGAATTCAATTTTTCGGACACCGCCCATCATGAGCAAACTACGCGCCTTCGCCATTCATTTCGCTGTCAGCAGCTTGATTTTTATGACTTTCTTGGGGGTTATGTTTTTCGTCTGGTATCCGACCCCCTATTTCGAGATCGACGGCGGCTGGAAAGTGCTGCGGATTCTGGCCGGCGTGGATGTGGTACTGGGACCGCTGCTAACCC
>JBATDL010000645.1:0-4424 GCA_049663445.1 Candidatus Competibacter sp. | reverse complement strand
AAATGACGTGGGCTTCGTTGTGCAGCTTGTCCACCAGTTCGGCGACGCTGCCGACCTTGATACCGGCTTGGCGCTTGGGTGGTTCCTGCACCTTCAGGGTGACCAGTCGCGGTGCGACGTCCACGCCCAGATCGGCTGGCTTGAGTACCTCCAACGGCTTTTTCTTGGCTTTCATGATGTTGGGCAGCTTAACGAAGCGCGGCTCGTTCAGGCGCAGATCGGTGGTGACCAGGGCGGGCAGTTTCAGCGCCACGGTTTCCAGGCCGCCGTCGACCTCGCGGGTGACGTTGACCATCCCGTCGTTCAGTTCGACCTTGGATGCGAACGTGCCCTGCGGCCAGCCGAGCAGCGCCGCCAGCATCTGACCGGTCTGATTGGCGTCATCGTCGATGGCCTGCTTGCCGAGGATGACCAAATCCGGACTTTCCTTCTCGACCACCGCCTTGAGCAGTTTGGCCACCGCCAGTGGTTGCAGTTCGGTGTTGGTTTCCACCAGGATGCCGCGGTCGGCGCCCATGGCCAGCGCGGTGCGAATGGTGTCCTGACAGGCGGCGACGCCCAGCGAGATTGCCACGATTTCCTGAGCCTTGCCCGCTTCCTGTAGGCGGACCGCTTCTTCCACGGCGATTTCATCGAACGGGTTCATGGACATCTTGACGTTGGCGGTTTCGACGCCGGTGCCGTCCGCTTTCGCCCGTACCTTGACGTTGTAGTCAACGACCCGTTTTACGGCGACTAGAATCTTCATCGTTTACCTTCGCTTGGGATTGCTCAAATTTTAAGTGGTGGCTCGGGTGCCCGGCCGGGAGCATGGCGCAAACCCGACCCTTCGAGAACACGCGGCTTTCAGGTTGGATGGTGCATATGGAGTGATCGGATCGATGGCGAGGTCGCGCCGGCGGCGTTCGAAACCATAAATCCATCCGGGTTAAAGCTTGTTAAGTTATGGTATTTATTCACTCCCGGCGATGCAATGGATTTATTGGACACGGTTGGGAGTCGAGTCGGGAGCAGCGGGGGCGCCGGGAATGTGAGTTTGTTGCAGCGCGGTCGATCCGGATGCCTGGAATCCAGCCGGGAATTTCCCACTATTTCGCTCGGTCGTGTAGGCTATGCGCCGCCAGTAGCGGTGATGTTGTCCGCCGGAATCCTTCCCTCTATCGGAGAAACCCATGTATCCCACTCACGAAGGCTATAACGACACTCTGCACGGTTACTATCTGGAGGATCTCCAGGTCGGCATGAGTGCTTCCCACGCCAAGACCGTGACTGAAACCGATGTAGTGATGTTCGCCGGCTTGACTGGCGATAACAATCCGATCCATTGCAACGAAGTGTTCGCCGCGCAGACGCGGTTCAAGGGCCGCATCGCTCACGGCATGTTCTGCGCCGGCCTGATTTCCTGCGTGGCTGGTACCCGTCTGCCCGGACCGGGCGCGGTGTACGTGGACCAGCAGTTACGCTTCACGGCGCCGGTTCGAATCGGCGATACCGTCACTGCGGTTTGCACTATCCAGGAAATCGTTGCGGAGCGCCGGCGGGTCATCATGAGCACGATTTGCACCGTGGAGGACAAGGTGGTGGTGGAAGGGAGCGCCACCTTCGTGGTCAACCGCCGCAATTCCTAGCGGTAGGTGAAGCACCGTTTTACTCTTCCATGATGACCCGGAAGCCGGTCGTTGCATCGTGATAGCTGGGTTTCCGGGGCATGCGCTTGGCCGAGCGCATGTCTCCGGCGCCGCTGTTCCAGGAGCCGCCCCGGACGACCCGTAAATCTTCGGCGGGCCGCTGGCTGGAGCAGCGCAGCTCCTTGCCGGTGTAGGCCGGATCGTAATCGGAGCAGGTCCATTCCCAGGCGTTGCCGGCCATGTCGCGCAATCCCAGCGCATTCGGCTGGTAGGTTCCGACTGGTGCGGTGACCGCCTGACCGTCGTCCAGGGTGCCGATGGAAGCACCGGTTGGATCGTTGCGGTCGGAAAAGTTGGCATAGCGAGGGTCGATGTCGTTGCCCCAATGGTAACGGGTGGCGGTGCCGGCGCGGGCGGCGTACTCCCATTCGGCCTCGGTGGGCAGCCGGAAACGCTGACCGGTGCCCGCTTCCCAGGACAGCCATTCGGCGAAGGCCGCCGCACTGCCCCAGTCGATTTGAACGGCGGGCTGCTGGTCTCCGTTCAGCGAATGGCCCTGAAAGGAGCCACTGTCATGGCCGGGTTTGAATCGCCGGTACTGGTTGTTGGTGACCTCGGTATCGCCGATCCAGAACCCTTTCACGCAGACCTGGTGGGACGATTCGTCGCTGCCCCGGTCCCGCTCGTTGGCGGGGCTGCCCATATTGAAGCAGCCGCCTTCGACCCAATGCAGTTCCATGCCCGTGGTGTTATCGGTCCGGGTTCTGATCTTGGCGCCCGGTTGCCGGGCAGCGCGTAGTTCGGCGCGGGCGGCGGCCACTGCAGGATGGTTCGGATCGATGGCTGCCGCCTGACTCAGAAAACCATCGGCCAAGGACCAGCTACGGCTGGCGGTCGCTTGGCGAGCCTGTTCGATGTAGCGCGCGATTTCGTCCTCGCGTTGCTGGGCGGTCGCCTGGGCGAGACGGGCCGCCTCTTCCTGCTCCCGTTGCTGTAGCGCCGTCTCCGCCTGCCGGTGTTGTTCCTGAATGCTCTGATAGTACTCGTAAGCGAACAGTCCAGCACCTGAGAGGCCCAAAACAGCGAATGCCCCTAGTAATATGTGTGTCCAGTTGACCGAACGTGAACCGGAGGGAGGTTGAGCCGATGGCGGGTGGACGGGAGTCTCGGCAATACTCGGCGGCTGCGAGACGGGCGGCTGGGTTGTTAGAGAATCGGCCGGCGAGGGCAATTCCGGCTGCGACCGGCGGGGACCTGGCGTTTCCTCGCGTCGGGTCGCCGCAGCTTTCCGCAGGTGCTCCATTGCCGAACCCGGCACGCGATTGAGCAGGGGTGACGCCAGTTCGGGTAGGGCGGACGATTCGGTCTCGGCATCGTTGGCTGGAGGCTCCGGCTCTGACTCCGACTCCGACTCCGATTCGGGTTTTTCCAGATGATCCCAGATGTCTTCCAGCAAACTCATCGACTGCGCGTCGGTGTTGGCGGCTTGCGGTAGTGCCGATGGCGGGCTGCTCGATGCCAGCTCGGTGAGCGTCCAACTCAGTTTGTCGTTCGTGCCGAAAGCCGCTAAATCGATACGTTCAGAGGGGCGCGAGCCGGTCGTCGGCTGGGGAGAGAGCGGATGTGAGACCCGGGTGCGGCCCGACCAGACATCATCTTCAGGCGGATCCGTGCGGGTAGAGGGAGAAGACGGCGCTCTGTCGATGCGTTGGGATAGCTCGAGTAGTTCGGGCTTGATCGGCGGCACCTGGGAAAAATCCGCCTGTTTGTTGGAGTGGTCGGCTTCCCATAAGGCTTCCTGCAAGGCAACCACGCTTTGAAAGCGCTCCTCCGGGCGCACGGCCAAGGCTTGGTCGACCACCTGGAGCAGACCGTGTGAGTACAGTCCGGCCCCCGCCTCGATCGCCGGCTGTACCGGGTCTTTGAGCACCCGGCCCGGCGCCTCGACCGGCGGTGCGCCGGTGATGCAGCGGTACAGCACGGCGCCGAGTGCGTAAATATCAGTCCACGGGCCGTAATCCTCGCCGACCGTGACGTATTGCTCGATCGGCGAATAGCCCGGTGTCACCACGCTGGTGACGCTGCGACTGCGCCGGCCCAGCGCTTGGCGCGCGGCGCCGAAGTCGATGAGCATGACGTGACCGTCAGCCTTGCGCATGTAGAGGTTACTGGGTTTGAGGTCGCGGTGCAGATAGCCCTGACCGTGGACGGCTTCCAACGCGGGCAGCACGTCGGCCAGCAAGCGGCGCAGTTCGCCTTCGGGCAGGATGCCGCCCCGCTGCAGCAGGGCGCTCATCGACTCCCCGTCTTCAAACTCCATGACGATGTAGGCGCTGCCGTTTGCCGTAAAGTAGTCACGCACGCGCACCACGCAGGGGTGATTGATCTGGACCAGGATCTTGGCTTCGTCCAGAAAGCGCTGCAGGCCCCAATCGTAGGAAGGTGGCTCGCCGTTTTTGGCCGGGATCTGGCCTTGGGCGTTGGGGCGGACGGTGGTGCCGTTACGGTCGCGGTACGCCCACTCGGCCGGGAAGTATTCCTTGATGGCGACCTCGTTTTCCAACGCCTCGTGCATTGCCCGGTACGTAATGCCGAAGCCGCCGGCGCCTAGCACGCCCTCGATCTGGTAGCGGTGCAGGCTGTAACCCGTAGGCAGCGCATTTGTTTCTTCGGTCATCGGGCTTCCGTTTGGTGGATGGGCATGGCGGGTTGGGAAGGCACGGGCGGTAACCAGCGGTGTTAGCGGTCGCGGTCGAACCAGGAGGCCAGGCCCGCCGACAGCCGCCGCAGCCAGGG
>JBATDL010000644.1:0-2378 GCA_049663445.1 Candidatus Competibacter sp. | reverse complement strand
TGCACGAGCTGGCCACCGAACCGGAAGCGGTGCTGCCCACCCTGCCGGAAGCCGCAGCTGAAAGCGACTGGCTGGCGCGGCTGGAGCAGGTGGAGCGGCGCATCCAGCGGCTCGGCCCCATCAATCTGGCGGCCATCGAGGAGTTTGCCCAACTATCCGAGCGCAAGCAGTACCTCGATGCCCAGAACGCCGATCTACTGGAAGCGCTGACTACCCTGGAAAACGCCATTCGCAAAATCGACCGCGAGACCCGTGCCCGCTTCCAGGAAACCTTCGAACGGGTTAACGCCGGTTTGAGCGAGCTGTTTCCCCGGCTGTTCGGTGGCGGCCAAGCCCATCTGGAACTGACCGGCGAAGACGTGCTGGACGCCGGAGTGGCGATCATGGCCAAGCCGCCGGGCAAGCGGGTCGGATCGATCAGCCTGCTGTCCGGTGGCGAAAAAGCGCTGGCCGCAGTCGCTTTGGTATTCGCCATTTTTCAGCTCAACCCGGCTCCATTTTGTCTGTTGGACGAGGTGGACGCACCACTGGACGAGGCTAATGTCGGTCGGTTCGGTGCGCTGGTCCGCGATATGTCGATGCAAGTGCAGTTCATTTTCATCACCCACAACAAGGCGACTATGGAGATTGCCGAGCACTTGGCCGGTGTGACCATGCAGGAACCTGGGGTGTCGCGGCTGGTTGCGGTCGATGTCGAGGCGGCGGCGCGGCTGGCGGTCACCGGCTAGCCGGTCGGCGCGCGGGTCGTGGCCGGGCAATGGTGGATGTCGTTTGTGAAAGCGTAGAGATTACAGTATAAACGGTGGTTGCAACCCCCTGTCCGCCAACGGTGGTAATGGGGGTTTGACATTGTGGCCTTTTACCACAACATAATCTCATTATTGCGACAATCGCAATCTGAGGCGTTCGATTTATGGAATTGGACAAAACACAATTACAGTGGTTGCTGGCGGGCATTGGGGCTGTCATCGTTATCCTGATTTACCTCTGGGGCATCCGTTCGCATCTAAAAGAAGAGATGGGTAAGCGCCGACCTCGACTTTCCAAGGAGCCGGTGCTAGGCGATACGCAAGCGTCACCGCCGGACGGAGAGGTCGACGGGCATGATTTTGGTGAACTGGGCCGCATCACCTCTGATCACCATTTGGCCGATAAGGCGCTGGTGGATGTGGAAATTCGGCCCATCAACCGCCAGGGTTCCGCTGCGGCGGTCGAGGCGGACGCGCCGACAGGCGATGAAACAAGTGGCGAAGCGAGTCCGTCCATCGCACCAGCGCCCCCGCGAGAGCCTCAGCGGGAACCCACCGTGTCACCTCCACCGAAAATGACACTGGTACTGACTGTGATGGCGCCGCGTCATCAGCTCTTTCATGGACCCCGAATCCGGGTCGTGGTCGAGGCGCTGCAATTTCGCTTGAGTACCGAAGGGCTGTATGAGCTATTTCCGGAGGCGGAAGCCGATGGCGTCCCGGTCCTTGGCTTGGCCCATCTACGCAAGCCCGGCTTGTTCGAGCCGCAAACCTTGCATGAACTACATACGCCGGGCCTGCTGCTGTTCATGAAGCTACCCGGCCCGCTTGAGGAAATGAAGGCGCTGGAGTTGCTGGTGGTCACCGCCGACCAACTGGCGCAGAAGTTGGGTGGGCTAATCTGCGACGAGCAAGGAAACCGGATGACCAATCAGGCGCTCGCGCGCTTGCGCGACGAAGTCGCCGAGTTGGGGCGTCAGCGGCGGGCGCAGTCACTCTGATAGCGCGAGGGGCGATATGCCGCTTTCCACCGATCCGCAACATCGGGCCGCTTTGCTGCGCGAGCGGCTCAACCGGCATAGCTACCGCTATTACGTGCTGGACGATCCGGAAATTCCCGACGCCGAGTACGACCGGTTGTTTCGGGAACTCCAGGAACTGGAAGTCGCCCATCCGGAACTGATCGCCGCCGATTCCCCGACCCGGCGGGTGGGCGGCAAGCCGCTGGCAGCGTTCGTACCGGTGCGGCATCGAGTCCCGATGCTGTCCATCCGCACTGAAACCGACACGGGTCCGGGTGGTGCGGCAGCCTTTGATACCCAGGTGCGGCGCGAGCTGGGTCTGAGCGGCGATGCAGAACCCGTCGAATACACCTGCGAACTGAAATTTGACGGCTTGGCCATCAGCCTGCGCTACGAAAAGAGTGTGCTGGTATTGGCGGCCACCCGCGGCGACGGCGAGACCGGCGAGGATGTCACCCAAAACGTGCGCACCATCAGGGCTGTGCCGCTCCGGCTGCAAGGCGCCACGCCCGAAGTTTTGGAAGTGCGCGGCGAAGCGTACATGAGTCGCGCCGATTTCGAGCGCTACAATGCCCGGCAGCGCGCCGCAGGGTTGCCCACCCTGGTC
>JBATDL010000643.1:0-3106 GCA_049663445.1 Candidatus Competibacter sp. | reverse complement strand
CGGCTGCCGGAGGGCACCCTTATCCGGCCTGGCCACAACTACGGTATCACGCCGACCTCGACCATGGCCGCGCAACTCGCCGGCAACCCCTTCCTGCATTTCGACGACCGTGCCAGCTTTATCGATTACCGCATGTACCTGCACGACCGCGAGGAGCCCTATCGGCCGGAAGCGCGGCCACACTCGCACTGACGGCCGTCAAATCTCCACGAACACCTGCCCGGCCTCGACCGTGACCGGATACGTTTTGAGCGCTTTTTTGGCGCGCAGAAAGTTAAGCAACTGTACCCCCGGCGGGTGGTTGGCCCAGCACACCACTTCGCCGGTGCGGATGTTGAAACGCGTTCGGTGGTGCGGGCATTCGATCTGGCCGCCTTTAACGATCTTTCCCTTGTGCAGGGATGCAAACAAGTGAGTACAGTCGTTCTGAGTCGAGTAAAAGCCGTCGTCCAGATGAAAAACCGCCACGGTTCGACCACCCGCTTTGTACACTTTGACCCCCCCGACGGGAATATCGCTTTCGTTGCAAACCCGATGCTGCGTCACCTCGATCCTCCACGATCACCCAATAGTATGATGAGTGTGATGAACAGGAGGATTCGCAACCCTCCTTACATCCCCTAAAAGTACTACTTATTGTAATGGTAATAGGAGGAAGATAACCACATGATCGTCAACTGCGTTGCCTATGCCGACGGTTGTAAGCTGCCCGACATCCTGCTGGAAGACATCCCGGCACTGCGGGATCGGTCGGATGCCTTCGTCTGGCTGGGGCTGCGCGAACCGGACGAGGCGCTGATGACGCGGACGCGGGAGTTGTTCGGCCTGCACGAACTGGCCACCGAGGATGCGCACCATGCCCATCAGCGACCAAAGGTGGAGCTGTACGGCGACTGCCTGTTCGTGGTACTGCGGACCGTCCAGATGAATGAGGAAGGCAAGGTCAATTTCGGCGAGACCCATCTGTTCGTCGGGCCGCGCTATCTGGTGTCGGTACGGCATGGCGCCTCGCTGCCCTATGCCCCGGTACGCGCCCGCTGCGAGAGCAATCCACGCCTGCTGCGCAAGGGACCGGGTTTCGTGCTGTACGCCATCCTCGATTTCGTGGTGGACCACTATTTTCCGATTCTTAACACCGTGGAAGATGCGGTGGAGGAATTGGAAGAGCGGTTTTTCGCGGGCGATTTCAATCAAAACGACCTCGGTCGGCTGTACGCGCTCAAGCGCGATCTGGTGGAACTGCGCCGCGCCACCGCGCCGCTGGTCGAGGTTTGCAACTACCTGTTGACCGACGTGTTCAGCAACCATGTTCCCGAGGATATCCGGCCCTACTTCCGCGATGTTTACGATCACGCCTTGCGCATCAACGAAACGGTGGACAGCATTCGGGAAATGCTGGCGCTTGCCCTGCAAATCAGCCTGTCGCTGGGCGCGGCCCGCCAAAACGAAGCGACCAAGCGGCTGGCCGGCTGGGGCGCGCTGCTGGCGATCCCAACCGTGGTGTTCAGCATCTACGGGATGAATTTCAAGGGCTGGTTCCCCGAACTCGAATGGAAGTACGGCTATCCGGCCGTGATGGGATGCGTAACGCTGATTTGCCTGCTGCTGTACCGTTATTTAAGGAAAGCCGGGTGGTTGTAAATGTTCCAGTTCACGCCGATCGGCATCATCCGCTCCTGCTTTCGCGAGAAGTTCGGCATCCCGCGCCAGCCAGGATTGGCGCCGGCGGCACGGGCGACCCTGGAATTATTGCCGCCCTACGCACAAGCGGCGGCGGTGCGCGGACTGGAGGCGTTCTCCCACGTATGGCTGGTGTTCGTGTTCCACAGCACGCCAGCTGGCCACTGGCAGCCGACGGTACGGCCGCCGCGTCTGGGTGGCAACCGGCGGCTGGGAGTGTTCGCCACCCGCTCCACCTTCCGTCCCAACCCCATCGGGCTGTCGGCGGTCCGGCTGGAGCGGGTGGCCATCGCTCGTCAGCGGGTGACACTGCACCTTGCGGGGGTGGATCTGCTGGATGGAACGCCGGTGCTGGACATCAAACCCTATCTGCCCTATGCCGACTGTCTCCCCGAGGCGACCGGCGGTTTCGCGACCGAGGCGCCGCCACACCTGCCGGTTGAGTTCAGTCCGGCGGCGGAGAAGTTTTGTGCGGCTTGGCCGACGGACGAGCTGCGTGGCCTGATCACCCAAATTTTGCGTCAGGACCCGCGCCCGGCCTACCGCAGCGCCGGCACCGCGCCCCGGAGTTACGGCATGCGGCTGTACGACTGCGACGTGTGCTGGGAAATGCGCGACGGGGTGGTGTATGTGACCGAAATCCGGTCTGATGTGAAACCGCGCCAATAGCCAAGGTCATGGAATAGCCCCCACAAGCGGCCGGTGCGATATTGATCGGTAGACTCGCACCCGCCGGAATCGAAACCATGGAGGGCATCAACCGGCGGTTCTTTCTCACAACCACCCAACCCAGGGCCAAACCATGTACACCGTCTGCGTTCGTGACCACTTCATGATCGCCCATAGCTTCCGGGGGGAAACCTTCGGTCCCGCCCAGCGCCCACACGGCGCGACCTACGTCGTCGATCTGGAACTGCGCCGTCCCGAACTGGACCCGGACGGCGTGGTGGCGGACATCGGCAAGCTGGGCGACTGCCTGCGTGCCGTGCTTGGCGACCTCAACTTTCGTGACCTCGACCAACTGCCGGAATTCGCCGGCCGCAACACCACCACCGAATTCCTGGCCCGCGAGATTTTCGATCGCGTCGCGATGCGAATCGAGGAAGGGCGACTGGGACCGAATACCGCTGGCCTGAGTTCGATGCGCGTCACCCTGCATGAGTCCCACATCGCTTGGGCCGCCTACGAAGGGACGCTGCCTTGAAATCAGTCTGCTTCCTGATACCTGGCGACCCCGATACCCGCACCGGCGGCTATCTGTACGACCGCCGCATCATGGCCGGACTGGCGACGCTGGGTTGGCGGGTCGAACTCCAACGGCTCGATGCCCGCTTTCCGCAGCCGACTCCAGCGGCGCTGCGCGAGGCCGACGCGATGCTGGCCGCGTTACCGGATCGGGCGCTGACGATCATCGACGGTTTGGCAC
>JBATDL010000642.1:0-3672 GCA_049663445.1 Candidatus Competibacter sp. | reverse complement strand
TAGCATGGAATTTTATCACACAAACCACTCAGTACGCTATGAGCACTATGGCGTATGGTGGAGGTTTACTTAAGAGAGTATACATTCCACGAGCCACCTACATTATTGCGGCGGTTGGGAATGGGCTAATTAATTTTCTGATTTCAATTGTATCACTAATTATTATTGCTGTTTTTCTCGCTCACCCGGTAACACTGGCTTGGCTATTCCTACCAGTCAGCATCCTTATTTTGACCATCTTTGCGCTCGGTTTTGCGTTACTTTTATCCACTGCATCCGTATTTTTCACAGATACAGTGGATATTTATCAGGTACTGGTTCAGGCTTTTTTCTTTCTGACACCTATCATGTATCCCCCCTCAATCCTTCCAACTGAATTGAGCCACCTATTGGTATTTAATCCATTTTTGATATTAATCGATATTTTTCGCATACCCATATATGCCAATCAGTTGCCCAGCATCGATCTTATCATAAGCTCGATATCGCTCGCACTCATCACCTTAGCTGCTGGCTGGATCACGTTCACAAAAAAAGCTGACCAGATCGCTTATCGTCTTTAAAAATGAATGACATCGCCATAAAGCTTGAAAATATAACAGTTCGGTTTCGCATTCCACATGAAAGAATCCCGACTTTCCAAGAATATGCGATTCGTTGGCTGAAGAGGCGCCGCGTTAATTATTCAGATTTCAATGCTTTAAATAATATCAGTTTTTCAATAAAGAAAGGTCAAACCTTCGGAATTATAGGCTCCAATGGCGCAGGGAAAAGCACTCTCCTCAAAGTGATCTCACGAGTTATTCGCCCTACTCAAGGACGGGTTTTCTTGAGAGGGCGTATTGCACCATTGCTAGAACTTGGCGCAGGATTCGACTATGAGATGACGGGTCGTGAAAACATTTTTCTGAATGGTGCAGTATTAGGGTTCGGTCGTAAGCATATAGCAAGTCGTATAGAAAAAATTGTGGAGTTTTCCGGTATTGGGGAATTTATTGACGCCCCAGTTCGTACCTACTCCAGTGGTATGGTAGCAAGGTTGGGATTCGCGGTCGCAACAGATATTCAACCTGAAGTTCTTGTCATCGATGAGATACTATCAGTGGGGGATATTGATTTTCAAAAAAAATCGGCAGAAAGAATTTTAGAGTACTACAACAATGGCTCAACAATTCTTGTTGTTTCCCATAATTCAGCTTCAATAAGACAGCTTTGCACTCATGTAATATGGTTGGAGCATGGCTGCATAAAAATGATGGGGCCTGTAGATGATGTCATTAATCATTATTCATCATCGCCACCTTCATGATGTATACGTGGAACAGCCTCATGCAGCGACAGCTTGTTGTAGCAAGTAGCCCTGGCAACGCCTTGGATTTTTGGATCTATCGTTGAGAACCCGATCAATGAGCTATTGCAAGTTGATAATAACTAGCGGTGATCAGTATCCTCCGCATCCGGCTGTGCTGTAAGAGCCAACTCCCGGACAAAGTCAAACATTGTGAGTCCCCGACAAAGCTGGGGGTTGACCTAAGTTAATTAATCTATTGTCTATATTGTTAAAGGTGCCTTATGCAGATCATTGTCCTTGGTATGCACCGATCCGGAACATCAGCAATAACTCGCTTAGTCAATATGATGGGTGCTTATATTGGGCCTGAAAACCTGATTGGACAACCAGCATTAGACAATCTTAAAGGGTTTTGGGAACGGTATGATGTGCGTACCTTAAATGACGATATCCTGAAAATGCTTGGTGGAAACTGGAATCATTATGTAGAACCCAACTTTGAAAGATTATCAGACAGTGAATTGGAAAGATTTAAGAAGCTTGCGAAAACTATAGTTTTTAATCTTGATACCCACCGACCATGGGTACTCAAGGACCCTCGGTTATGCCTGCTATTTCCCTTCTGGCGTACCTTATTGGAAATTCCAATTTGCTTAGTCGTTTACCGCCCACCTTTGGATGTGGCATTTTCAATAAAACGGCGTGACCAATTTCCTCTTAGCGTTGGAATTGCTTTATGGGAATTTTATCAACGCCACGCGCTTGTAGCTTCAGAAGGTTTACCAAGAATCTTAGTTCGTTATGTAGATCTTATTAAGCATCCAGTGATGGAAACCACCCGTTTATATACAGCACTAGAAGATTTTGGTGTACGCGGATTAAGATTGCCCTCCGAACGTGAGATCCGAGCGTTTATCGATTCTACTCTCCAACACGAATGCACAGATATTGAAGCACATTACGAACGCCTGAATGTCCAACAGCAGGAACTTGTGCGCTATTTTGAAAATGGCACTGTTCTCAATACTAATAACATAAACATAACCGCAGAGCTATCGGCTAATGCACATGAGTTACTGGTTATTGCGACTGATCTCGATACCACCCGAGCTGATCTCGATACCACCCGAGCCGATCTCGATACCACCCGAGCCGATCTCGATACCGCCCGAGCCGATCTCGATACCGCCCGAGCTGATCTCGATACCGCCCGAGCTGATAATCTTTCATTCATAGCCTTAGAAGAAAAAGACAAGCGTAACTTAATTGAGTTAAAACAACTAAAATTGACACAAAGTAATCTTGAAGATCGCCTTCATTACTTAGAATGTCGCGAAGTGGAACTAACCCGCTGGATTAGTGCGTTACTCTCTAGTGTAAGCTGGAAAATCACAGCCCCATTACGAGCGGGCGCAAATTTTACAAACTGGCTAGTTTTGAGAAAATATGATGTAAAAGATGCCTACAAGAAAGGTGGTATCCTCAATATTGTCGGCCATGCGTGGAGTTACTTTTATACAAGATTATTTGGCACAACGCTGGCTAAACATCCAATCTTACAGCACAACAGTACGATCATTGATTTATCTAATGACTCACAATCAAAAAATTCCCAGCCACTCGATAGCAACATCACTTCCCAGACCGTATCGCAAGTAATTTCAGCCCAGCTTGATGTGGTTTGTTTCGCAAATATTGAATGGTCAGCACGCTATCAACGCCCTCAACATCTTATGAGTCAATTTGCAAAAAATGGCTATAGAGTATTTTATATAATTGCTTCAAAGCACCCTCCAGCGAATGTAGCCTATATGATTGATAAAGTAGCTGAAAATATATACGAAATATGTCTTCACGTAGGTTCAATTCAAAATTTTTATAACGAGATGATGGAACGTCAAAACCAGTTTGACTTCCTAAGCTCCTTGGCTAAATTGATAAAAGATCATCGAATCAAAACCGCCCTTTCAGTGGTCCACTTGCCTTACTGGACACCACTGGCGCTTGAGCTAAGAGATCGATATGGCTGGAAAATTTTGTACGATTGCATGGATGAATGGATCGACTTCCCGAATATTGGCAAAGCTTTGATTGAACAAGAGGAAATTTTGGTTCGGCAAAGTGATCTCGTAACCGTTACAGCATCACTCCTTTATGACAAATGGTCACCGGTTGCTCGACACTGTGTATTAATCCGAAATGCCGTCGATTATAAATTTTTCAGGGAGCACTGTTCGCCTAATTCACTGCTAGATGATATGGCTAGACCTATAATTGGGTACTATGGAGCACTGGCTGAATGGGTTGATTTTGAATTGCTATCGTTCTTGGCAGAAGCTAGACCTAACTGGAATTTTGTGTTAATTGGAGATGTATTTGTT
>JBATDL010000641.1:0-4618 GCA_049663445.1 Candidatus Competibacter sp. | reverse complement strand
GCCGGGGGTTTACCAGCCCGGCGAGTTTTACCTGAAGGGTTTGCAGCAGTTGAGCGCGCCGCTGTTTGGTACATCCGCCGGGCGCTGGATCACCCGATTTCTGCTGTTGCCATTCGGCGTTGCCTTCATCGGACTGGAAGCGCTGGGGTATCTACTGAGTTTGCTGCCGATGGCGCGAGGTCCGGTCCACTTGGATGGTCCGGAGTGGGTCCTGGGGGTCGGCGTGGGCTTGATCGTCGTCCTTTATACCGAGCGGGGACGGGCGGTGGTGAGCAGTCTCGGCAAGGGGTTTCGCGGGCTGTTCGCCAAGGTCTTGTATCAGGGTTTGACGCGATGGCTGCGCTGGGGTCGAACGGCCCGCTGGTTTCGCTATCCCCTGGTTCGGAAAGGTTCGCGTTATTTGCTGGAACCGCTGCTGATCGGCCTGGTCTTGGCGTTGCCGATGATCGGTGTCGCGGGCGGGTTCGGTCTCGGCGTGGAAGGGTTTCCCGCTTTCTTGCTGCTCGGTTTCACCTTGGGCAGCATCCTGCGCAACAGCCAGGCGGGGCGACGGCTATTGGATGCCGTCATTACCCGCTTCGTCGCCTTCTGGCGCCGAGTGCATCGTCACCTGCTGATCAGTCTGGTTCATTGGGTGCTCGACCTGTTCGGCTGGTTGATGCAGGGCATTGAACAGGGTTTGCATCGGGTGGACGAAGTGGTTAGTCATCACCGCGACGAGGGACGCAACATGATGATGGTCAAGGCCATCGTCGGCCCGCCGTGGCGCGCGCTCAGCTATCTCATCCATTTCTACGCGGCGGTGTTGATCGAACCCCAGATCAATCCGATCAAGCACTTTCCGGTGGTCATGGTGGCCGACAAGCTGATGCTGCCGTTTTTTCCCGTGCTGACGGCCACGCTGCTGGCGCTGCTGGACCCGATCCTGCCACGGCTGATCAGCTTGCCGCTGGCCACCGTGACCGTGCTGTTGTTGCCCGGCCTGTTTGGGTTTCTGGGTTGGGAGCTGATGGAGAACTGGAAACTGTATCGCGCCAACCATCCCGATCGCGTGCAAGCGGCGCATTTCGGGCCACACCGGGAGACGCTGTATACCTTGTTGCGACCAGGATTTCATTCGGGCGCGCTGCCTCGGGCGTTTGCCGAGCTCAGACAGGTAATCGGGCTGGAAAACGAACAGGAACAGCCTTGTTCCCAACGCTTGCGCCAGGTCGAGGCGCAACTGGGGGAGATTCTGGAATCCCTCCGGGCGTTTGTGGCGCGTGAACTGCTGTTCGCCCTGCTGGAGCGATGTCGGGCGGTGGGTTACGAACGGGCTGATGGGGTGGTGGAGCGCTTGGAGGTGGCCACGGCTGCGTTGGATGTTCGGGCGGCGCTATATCCTTTGGGTCGGCAGGAGGGCGCCGTGAGCGAATCGGTCGTGCTCAAGCTCGGCTTCGATCTCCGGGGAGACGAACTTCAGGGTGAAATCGTCTTGGAAGGTGCTCTCGAATGCCTTGGCACTGAGGGGGAAGCGTGGTTGAAGGTGGAAGCGACCTATTTTCTGAGGCGGGCGGCCTGCCGGGATTACAGTGTGTGAGGTATTTCGAGTCTCGACGCTTTGTGCGGTTTTCTTCTGGGCGGTGGGCGAACTCGGGCGAGCCGTCGGCGCGAAGCTATACTTGTGACAGGAGTCCAAGTAATAACGCGGCCGTTTGTGATGGCGTCGACGTTGCGCGCTTATGTTGCATGGCGATGTGTTCCTCTGTGCCAACCGCGACTTGCGGTGGTGGGTAAACGCTGAGGGATGGCAGGCAAGTTAGGATTTCCAAGGTGTGAGGGTCTGCGATGAATGTTATACGGTTAGTAAAATAATCATTTGTTAGGTTGCCTGAGGAATCGAGACCGATGCTAAACATTCGACCAATATTCGCCTTAGCTGTAATAGCTTGTTTTTCGTCTTGCGGAGGAAGGTCTAGCTTGAGCCCATTCAGTAGTGATGGCTGTACTTTGTTTCCGGACGAATCCAAAATTACAGGTACAGATTGGTGCGAATGTTGTTTTTCACACGATATCGCTTATTGGAAGGGAGGTACGTCCGAGCAGAGAAAATTGGCCGATTTAAAATTAAAAGAATGTGTGGAAGCGACAACCGGAAACTCGATACTAGCGAATGTGATGTACGAAGGCGTACGAAAGGGAGGGAGCCCATATTTCGTAAACTGGTATCGCTGGGGCTATGGATGGGAGTACGAGAGGAAGTACAAAGCATTAAGTGCTGAAGAAGAAGAGATGGCTAGCGAACTTTTGAAGGAATATTACAAGTCTGGTAAGAAAGGGGTTTGCGCCATTAAAACAGTAACCTAAGCAAAGGCTCAAGCCGAGCACATACTACGTCGTTGATCTTATGTGTATTTTACAGGGTACGGAAAAGGCGCAGTATCGCTGGTTTAGCCTTGCGTTGTCGCGGACGCTTCGCGCCCGCGAAACGGGGCGGCGGATTGGCATCCGCAGCTTGCACGGCGCAAAGCGCCGCACAATCAAGTGGATCAAGCATCAAAGCCATCGGCTTTTCCGCCGCCCCGTTAGCAGTCAGAGGAGAGACGATGGCGCGTAAATCAAAAGCTGAGTTTGTTAAGTGGTTTGGGCCACTTCTCGATGCCCTTCGTGACCTTGGCGATTCGGGAAGGCCAAGGGAGGTATCCGATCGTATTGCCAAGAACCTCAATCTTTCGGATGAAATACTTGATGAAACTCTGAAATCAGGCGGCAGCAGATTTCACAATCAGGTGGCATGGGCAAGGCAATATCTCGTTTGGGAGGGGATGCTCGATTCGTCGAAGCACGGTACATGGACGCTCACTGACAAAGGCCGAAATGCCTATGTGTTAAAAGAAGATGCCGGCGAGATATTCAAGAAATGGGTTGCCATTCACGCTGAGAATCGGAGGCAAAAGGCTGCTGAGGGCATTGATGTCGCGGAAGAAGAAGCACCAGCTCCAGATACCCCATTAGCCGATGAAAAACTCAGCCTTATCAGTGTGCTGAGGTCACTCAGCCCAGTCGGTTTTGAGAAAGTGTGTCGGGAGCTCTTGCGAGAGTCAGGCTTCGAAAATGTCGAAATTACCGGTGGCTCCGCTGATGGAGGTATCGACGGCTTCGGGATCTTGGAAATAAACCCCTTCGTGAGCTTTAAAGTTCTCTTTCAGTGCAAGCGTTATGCTGAAGGCAATTTGGTTGGTCGTCCCCAAGTTGGAGATTTTCGTAATGCTATGATCGGTCGCGCTGAGAAAGGCATCATCATTACTACATCGTCGTTCACCAACGCCGCGATTCTTGAAGCTAACCGTGAAGGTGCTCCGAAAATCGAACTTGTGGATGGAATCAAGCTGGTAGAAATGTTTCAGCGGGTTGAGCTTGGCGTGAAAAAGCGAACGGTCTACGACATTGATCCAAGTTATTTTGAGAGGTTCAAGGATTGACTGCTAATAACTCGTTGCAGCGGACGCTTCGCGCCGCACAACCACGCGGATCAAGCCGACATCGGCCGTCAAAGCCTTCGGCTTTTCCGCCCTCGCGGCTTATCCGCCGCCATGTTATGTGCTTCAGTAGGTGTAGTGATAACGGAGTTGGGCGATGAAGATAGTGTCATCTACGACCTTGTAAACGATGCGGTGCTCGTCGTTGATGCGTCGCGACGAATAGCCGGATAAGCCATGTTTCAATGCCTCGGGTTTCCCAATGCCCTCATAAGGGGTTCGCTGAATATCCTTAATCAGGGAATTGATGCGCTTGAGTATGGCCTTATCGGTTTTCTGCCAATACAGGTAGTTGTCCCATGCGTTGCTGGAGAAGGTCACCTTCATTCAATGAGGTCTCGCTCAGTCCCATTTTCCGCTTCGAGTTCGGCAATGGATTCGAGCAAGCGCCTAGCATTAGCGGGTGAGCGAAGCAGATATGCAGTCTCTTCCATGGCCTGGTAGTCTTCCAGGGAGATCATGACCACGGGAGACTCACTTTTGCGGGTAATAATCACAGGAGCATGGTCGTTGCACACTTTCTCCATAGTTCTCGATAGGTTAGCTCGTGCAACGGTGTAGCTAATGGCGTCCATGGAACCCTCGCGATGCAGTTGCGTACAGAAAAACGTACAGAAAGTGTAGGTGCACATAACAAGGCCGTCAATAAGGACGCATTCTCCGTTTGTACCACTCACCACAAATACGCCTGTTACGGCTGGCGTTAGGCAAAAGCGTCGAGGAGTAATGAGTAGTGGGAAAAGCGGAAAAAGTCCTTGAGACCGTCTTGCGCGGCACGTCCGACGCAAACATCTCGTTCAAGGATCTATGCAGACTTCTCAAAGCACTTGGTTTCTCGGAAAGAGTACGAGGAGATCATTTCATTTACATGAGACCCGAAATTCAAGAGATCCTGAACATTCAGCCAATTGGCGCACTAGCTAAAGTCTATCCAGTCAAACAGGTTCGAAGTGTTATCCTCAAGTACAAACTCGGGTAGTCCTGCAGACTGTAGTGAACCCTCACACAGCAGCCATCGATAGGGTTTGATTGTAATGATGAACGAAATACCAAATGGCCCCAATGTGGTTTTCGATCTTTTTTGAAAAAGATAGAGTTTC
>JBATDL010000640.1:0-3414 GCA_049663445.1 Candidatus Competibacter sp. | reverse complement strand
CACCAGGTCGATGGCCTTGTCGGGTAGATTGCGGTCGGTGATGTAACGGTGCGACAAGGTGGCGGCGGCGACGATGGCCGGGTCGGTAATGTCCACGCCGTGATGGACTTCGTAGCGCTCCTTCAGGCCGCGCAGAATCGCAATGCTGTCCTCGACGCTCGGTTCGTTGACCAGTACCTTCTGAAAACGCCGCTCCAGCGCCGCATCCTTCTCCAGATACTTGCGGTACTCATCCAGGGTGGTGGCACCGATGCAGTGCAGCTCGCCGCGCGCCAGCGCCGGCTTGAGCATGTTGCCGGCGTCCATCGAACCCTCGGCCTTGCCGGCGCCAACCATGGTATGCAATTCGTCCATGAACAGAATGATCCGCCCCTCCTGCTTGGCGAGATCCTTGAGTACCGCCTTCAGCCGCTCTTCGAACTCGCCGCGAAACTTGGTCCCGGCGATCAGCGAACCCATGTCCAGCGCCAGCACCCGCCGGTTCTTCAGGCCCTCCGGGACTTCGCCGTTGACGATGCGCTGGGCCAAGCCTTCGACGATGGCGGTCTTGCCCACGCCGGCCTCGCCGATCAGCACCGGATTGTTCTTGGTGCGGCGGGCCAGTACCTGGATGGTGCGGCGGATTTCGTCGTCGCGGCCGATCACCGGATCGAGCTTGCCCTGCTCGGCTCGCTCGGTCAGATCGATGGTGTATTTTTCCAACGCTTGGCGCTGGTCCTCGGCGTTTTGATCGTCGACCTTCTGGCCGCCACGCATGGTTTCGATACCGCGTTCAATCAGGCTCTTGGTCGCACCGGCCTTGCGCAGCAACGTACCCAGCTCGCCCTTGTCCTCCAGCGCGGCCAGCATGAATAGTTCGGACGAAATGTAAGCGTCCTTGAGCTGCTGGGCCAGCTTGTCGGTCAGGTTCAACAGGCGTGACAGGCTATTGGAAATCTGCACGTCGCCGCCGGTGCCTTCCACTCGCGGCAGGCGGTCCAGCGCCTCGCCGAGCTGAGAACGCAGCAGGTTGACGTTGACATCGGCTTGGGCGAGCAGCGGCCGCACCGTGCCGCCGTCCTGGTCGAGCAGAGCCGCCATCACATGCGCCGGTTCGATGAACTGGTGATCGCGGCCCACCGCCAGACTCTGGGCGTCGCTCAGGGCGAGTTGGAACTTACTGGTCAGCTTGTCCATACGCATGGATGCTTTACTCCCGTGACAATACAATCTGCCTATGAATTTGGCGGTGGTTTGGGGGAATTCAAGGGCGACCGGCATCGCCGGCACGCTTCTTTTCCAGCACGCCCGCGCGAAAATCCACGGACCGATGCCCTCCACGCCACCGGCCGCCAGCAGCCATCAGCGCCAACCATCACCGGAGGTCCTTATCCTATGCATCAACAGCTCCATTTCAGCACCCGCCAAGCCCAGGAACTGCTCGACATCACTGAACAAGTGCGCGCCGCCGCGCGCGACAGCGGGGTCGCCAACGGTCTGATTAACGTCTACGCCCAGGGCGCAACCGCCGCCATCATGATTCAGGAAAACTGGGACGCGAGCGTGCCGACCGATGTGGTCAACCTGCTACGTAAGCTGATTCCGCCGGGTGTCTGGCTGCACGACCAGCAGGACGGCAACGGCGACGCCCATCTCAAGGCGGGCCTGGTCGGTCCGTCCGAGACCATCCCGATCATCGACGGCAAGCTGGGGCTGTCCACCTGGCAGGGGATTTTCTTCTGCGAGTTCGACGGTCCTCGCTCGACCCGAACGGTGGTCTGCACCGTGCTGGCGGCGGATTGAACATACTCGGCAAGATCACCCCAGCGCTTGTTCCAGATCGGCGACCAGATCCTCGACCTCCTCGATCCCCACCGACAGCCGCACCAGCCCGTCGTCGATACCCAGATCCCGGCGCACTTCCGGCGGCACCGAGGCGTGGGTCATGATCGCCGGATGTTCGATCAGACTTTCCACTCCGCCCAGACTTTCGGCCAGGATAAAAATCCGGCAACGTTTCAGAAATCCGGTCACTTCCGCCAGATCGCCGCGCAGCACCGCGCCGATCATCCCGCCGAAACCGCGCATCTGCCGCCGCGCCAGTTCGTGTTGGGGATGACTGGGCAGGCCGGGGTAGATCACCCGTTCGATCTTCGGATGCCGCTCCAGCCAAGCGGCGAGGTGCAGGGCGTTGCTGCTATGCCGTTCCATCCGCAGCGCCAGGGTTTTCAGGCCGCGCAAGACCAGGAAGCTGTCAAAGGGGCTGGCGATCGCGCCGATGGCGTTTTGCAGATAGCCCAGCCGCTCGGTCAATTCCGTGCCCCGGCAGACCGCTATTCCGCCGATGATGTCGGAATGGCCGTTCAGATACTTGGTCGCCGAGTGGACGACGATATCGAAACCGTATTCCAGCGGCCGTTGCGCCCAGGGCGTGGCGAAAGTGTTGTCGGCCACCGCCAGGATGCCGCGCTGACGGGCCACGGCGGCGATCATCTCCAGATCCACCAGTTTCAGCAGTGGATTGCTGGGCGTCTCCACCCAGATCATCCGGGTGTCGGGCGTCAGCGCCGCTTCCAGTGCCGCCCGGTCGTGCAGGTTGGAGTAGGTGAAGCTCAACCCGGCGCTGCGCCGTCGCACCTGCTCGAACAGCCGCCGAGTGCCGCCGTAGATATCGTCCAGCGCCACCACATGCGCGCCGCTGTCGAGCAATTCCAGCACCGTCGAGGTCGCGGCCAGACCCGAGGCGAAGGCGAAAGCGGCGTCGCCGCCTTCCAGATCAGCCACACAGCGTTCGTAGGCAAAGCGGGTGGGATTCTGGCTACGGGAATACTCGAAGCCCTGATGCACGCCGGGGCTGGATTGCACGTAGGTCGAGGTGGCGTAAATCGGCGTCACCACCGCCCCGGTGGTCGGATCAGGCGACTGGCCGGCGTGAACGGCGCGGGTAGCGAAACCCGGTATTTGGGAGGAGTCGATCATCATGGAATCCTTGAATTTTTGGAGCGCCACAGGTCACAGGCTTCCCTCATCGCCCGGACGATTTCAACATTGACTTACCAACCAAATCAAACTCGCCATCCGCCCGGTGCGATTCTCTCGGCGATAGGAGAAAAACCGTTCCGACTCGCTGAAGGTGCAGAACTCCCCACCGTAAACCGTCGAAATCCCCAAACCGCGCAACTGTCGCCGCGCCAGTTCGTAGAGGTCCGCCAGCCAGCGCCCGGCCGGCGAGGGTCGAAAACAGGCGGCGCTGCCTGCATCCAGCGCCAGGAAAGCCGCGCGCACTTCCTCCCCCACCTCAAAGGCGTCGGGACCAATCGCCGGCCCCAGCCAGGCCAACAGTTTCACCGGCGGCACACCCATCCGCGCCACGGTCGCCGCAATCACCCCGCCCGCCAGTCCACGCCAGCCGGCGTGCGCCGCCGCAACCACCGT
>JBATDL010000639.1:0-7212 GCA_049663445.1 Candidatus Competibacter sp. | reverse complement strand
GCGGATCAAGCCGACATCGGCCGTCAACGCCTTCGGCTTTTCCGTCCTCGCGGCTTATCCGCCGCCCCGTTATGTTTAAAAAGGAAATATCATGAATGCACCGTTTACGAAAGGCCCTCATCATATCGGGCTAACTGTATCGAATCTGGAAGAAAGTGCGAAATTTTTTACGTCCTTACTTGGCTGGAAGGAAGTTCGAAGGAGGGAAGATTATCCGGCCATTTTTGTCAGTGATGGCCAGATTATGCTAACGCTCTGGGCAACAAAAGAAGAGCCAGTGGGCGAATTCAACAAAAACAAGAATGTTGGATTGCACCATGTTGCATTTTCTATTGCAGATGAAGAAAGCCTGAATAGATTATACGTGCGCCTAAAAGAAAGTGGTGTAAAAATCGAGTTCTCACCGGAGCTATTGGGGCCGGGTCCGGCAAAGCACATGATGTGCTATGAACCGAGCGGTATTCGCGTGGAGTTCACTTGGCCGGGAAACTGATTTTGAGAAAACATAACAATTAGCTTAACCAAGTCGCGCCAAAAAACGGCGCGCCTGTTAGCTGAAACGTTATGGCCCAAAATTCGTAGATTCGATCAGAGTGAGGACATGCCAGAAATAGCGAGATTTTACGGAATAGTAATAAAGCCAGCGATCCCCGGTCTCTTTTGCTCATCTAACTGATTTATAAATATATTTTTTATTAAACACTGATAAATTTTCGAGAAAAAACCATTATTAATCAAAGACTAGGAAAGAGACCGGGAATCGCTGTAATAAAGCTCTTCTTCGGGGATCATCCGCCGCCGCATTTTCACGCAGTCTACGGAGAGCATATTGGCCTATTCAATATTGATACCCTTGAAATGATGGAAGGAGATCTACCGAATAGGGCCAAAAAACTCGTGATTGAATGGGCTACAATTAACCGAGACGAAATGAAAAAAATGTGGAATAGCCAAGAGTTTCACAAGCTGCCCCCGTTGGAGTAAATCGTGGAATATCCAAGAATCGTTTCAGCAAAAGCAGTCGATGAAAATACGCTATTGGTTGAATTCGATAATAATGAAAAAAGAAAATATGATGTTACTCCACTATTAAGTAAAGAAATGTTCGCCCCGCTTAGGGATCCGGCTTTATTTAAGACTGTGAAGGTAGAAAAGGGTGGCTACGCGGTAGTGTGGAACAGCGAAATTGATATCAGTGAATATGAGTTGTGGCGTCATGGCTTGTCATTGCCATAACAAGGCAATGCAGCCGACGTCCAACTCTCCACGGCTTTTTGTGCATTCCGCTGTGCTCCATTTTTGCACAAAAAAACCGTTCCAAGTTGGCCGCAGCTTCCGCCGCCCCGTTAGGCCAGGGAAAACGTTATGAGCCTGTCCCCAGCAGAATCACTATTCGTCGAAAAGCGAGAAAGGCTCACGAAGCATTGGCCAGTATTCGGTTTTGGCGTTTTGTTCGTGCTTGCTACGTTTGCCTTCTGGTTGTGGTTTAAGGTGCCGCACCTGATCAATCCTTGGGTTGTTGAGGTTGGCCTTGAGAAAGGTACGCTGCCCGAATCAACGGTGGTCCTTATGGCGGTTATGTTGCCTATGATGATGCTGGTTTTTCTTGCATTTGCCAGTGCCGTTGTATTGCTGGCATTTGTGGCATTCTCCAACGAACGCAGATTGATTCAGCTTCTTCGAAGAGAAGGTGTGAATCCTGGCGCCAACGAGTTGCGGTAATTCACATTTGTGAACTCACAATGCCGACAAGCCGCGGGCGTGGGCCTAACAAATCGGAAGCACATCCGCGCTTCGTGGCATGCGCCGGGCATCGACCTGCGGCGATGCCTAGCCTTTCGCTCAAACGGGAGCCCGTGACATGGCGTCTGATTGGCATTAAACCTTAATGCTCAAACGTAAAAACTATTATGAATGACATACCCAATGTAATGAGAGGCGTCCAGCTAACAGGACATGGTGGCTTGGATAAGCTGGTGTTCCGCGACGATATTCCTATGCCTGCTTTTGGGTCTCGCGACGTACTGATAAAAGTGAGCGCGGCCGGCGTTAACAATACTGATCTCAATACACGACTTGGATGGTATTCGAAATCAAATGGAGGTAGTAGTGACGCAGGTTGGTCAGGAAATGCGATTCAATTTCCCAGAATCCAAGGGGCCGATGTTTGTGGCAGAGTCGTTGCCGTTGGAGAGCAAGTTGATTGTAGTCTCCTGAATCAAAGGGTGCTGGTTGAGCCATGTATTCTGGAAGCGGGCGGTAAAGTCTTGGATCAACCCTGGTACTTCGGTTCCGAAATCGACGGTGGTTTCGCTGAATACACCATTGTTGCAGCCAGGCATGCCTATAAAATCAATAGCAAGTTCAGCGATGTTGAACTCGCATCCTTTCCTTGCTCCTATTCCACAGCCGAAAATCTTCTAACCCGAGCCAACGTTATCGGCAATGAAGTTGTCTTGGTAACCGGGGCGTCAGGCGGTGTGGGTTCTGCTGTCATTCAACTTGCCAAGGCAAAAGGAGCACGAGTTTTTGGTATTACCACACCGTCCAAGTCAGACAAGATATTGAGTCTTGGAGCTGAGCGTACACTGGCGAGAAATGCCAATCTTGTTCAAGAGCTTGGAAAAAACAGTATTGATGTCGTGATCGACTTGGTGGCAGGCAAGCAGTGGCCTGATCTATTGAAAGTGCTTAAGCCCTTTGGAAGATATGCCGTTTCGGGTGCAATTGCCGGTCCGCTCGTGGAGCTGGATGTCAGAACGCTTTACCTGAAAGATCTCAGTTTATTTGGCTGTACTGTTCTCAACGACGGTGTTTTTCAAAACCTGGTCAGGCGAATTGAAGCCAGTGAAATCACTCCCATCGTTGCAAGTGTTTTTCCTCTATCCCAGGTTCCCGAGGCGCAAAAACAATTCGAAACGAAGCAATATGTCGGAAAGCTAGTGATCGATATTTCAAGTGAGAGATAAATGCAATTTATCAGCTCAAAACCAGGTTCCATGGACGATCCGCCAACCGACACGCCCGCCACTTCGTGCGATCAGGCGTTCGTCCGCTCCGGTGCCGATCAGTGCAACGCCCTTGATCGATTCAAAATGAGGGTGGCGTACATACGCTGATCAACTCGCACTCCTGATCACCCACGTTGCGAAAGCGCTAAGCGGCGGCCTCCCGCGAACCCACGGAGTTTTCCCATGCATCTGAAAGATCCTCGCCTGTTTCATCAACAGTGTTATATCGGCGGCGCCTGGATGGATGCCGATAACAAGGAAGCTTTTCCGGTGAGCAATCCAGCCACAGGCGAAACGCTCGGCAGCGTGCCCAGGCTGGGAGCTGCCGAGGTCGGCCGGGCAATCGCGGCGGCCCAGGAAGCTTTCGCCGGTTGGCGGACCCGGACCGCGAAGGACCGCTCGACCCTCCTGCGCCGCTGGTTCAACCTGATGCTGGAGCATCAGGAAGATTTAGCCGTACTGATGACGTTGGAGCAGGGCAAGCCACTGACCGAAGCGCGCGGCGAGATCGCTTACGCGGCCTCCTTCATCGAATGGTTTGCCGAAGAAGCCAAGCGGGTTTACGGCGACGTCATTCCCCCCCATCAGGCCGACAAGCGCATCGTCGTTGTCAAGGAACCGATTGGCGTCTGCGCGGCGATCACGCCCTGGAATTTTCCCGCCGCCATGATCACCCGCAAGGCCGGCGCCGCGCTGGCCGCCGGCTGCACCATGGTGATCAAGCCCGCCTCGCAGACCCCGTTCTCGGCGCTGGCGCTATGCGAACTGGCGGAGCGGGCCGGCATACCGGCGGGGGTGCTGAACGTGATCACCGGTTCCGCGCAGGTCATCGGCGCCGAACTCACCGCCAGCCCGACGATCCGCAAGCTCAGCTTCACTGGTTCCACCGCCATCGGCAAGCAGCTCATGCGGGAATGCGCCGGCACGATGAAGAAATTGTCGCTGGAACTGGGCGGCAACGCGCCCTTCATCGTGTTCGACGACGCCGATCTGGATGCCGCCGTGGAAGGCGCGATTATCTCCAAATACCGCAACGCCGGTCAGACCTGCGTCTGCGCCAACCGCATCCTGGTGCAGGATGGCGTCTACCAGGCGTTCGCCGACAAACTGAGCCAGGCGGTGGCGACCCAACTCAAGGTGGGTAACGGCTTGGAGTCCGGCGTGACTCAGGGGCCGTTGATCGATGAGGCCGCCGTGGCGAAGGTGGAGGAGCATATCGCCGATGCGCTGAGCAAAGGTGCCCGTATCGTGTTGGGTGGTCGGCGGCACGAACTCGGCGGGACTTTCTTCCAGCCCACGATCCTGACTCAAGTGACCTCGGAGATGGCGGTGGCGCGGGAAGAGACCTTCGGCCCGGTGGCGCCGCTGTTCCGTTTCTCGACCGAGCAGGAAGCTATCCGCATGGCCAACGACACCGAGTTCGGTCTGGCTTCCTATTTCTACAGCCGTGACATCGGTCGGATCTGGCGCGTCGGCGAGGCTTTGGAATACGGCATGGTTGGCGTCAATACTGGGCTCATTTCCACTGAAATCGCGCCCTTCGGCGGCATGAAGGAATCCGGCCTTGGCCGTGAGGGTTCCAAATATGGCATCGAAGAGTATTTGGAAATCAAATATCTGTGCATGGGTGGTATCGACCGCTGAGCCGCGTGCCCTCAACCCTAATTCCCTTTGCCGATGGAGTACCGAACCATGACTACCAACGCTGAGCTGTTGTCGCGCCGCGCGCAAGCCGTCGCCCGAGGAGTGTCCTGCATCCATCCCATCGCCGCTGAGCGCGCTGAAAACGCCGAAATCTGGGACGTGGAAGGCAAGCGCTACATCGATTTTGCCGGCGGCATCGCCGTGCTCAATACCGGTCACCGTCATCCCCAGGTGATGGCGGCGGTCGAGGCGCAAATGCAGCGCTATACCCATACCTGCTTTCAGGTGATGAGCTATGAACCTTATGTGGCGCTGGCTGAGCGGCTCAACGCCTTGATGCCGGGTCGAGGACCCAACAAAACCCTGCTGCTGACCACCGGTGCCGAGGCGGTGGAAAACGCCGTCAAGATTGCCCGTTTTTATACCAAGCGCTCAGCCGTCATCGCCTTCAGCGGCGGGTTCCACGGCCGGACGATGCTGGCGCTGGGCCTGACCGGCAAGGTGCCGGCCTACAAAACTGGTTTTGGCCCCTTTCCCGAGATCTACCACGCACCGTTTCCCAATGCCCTGCACGGGGTTAGCGTTGATCAGTCGCTGGGGATGCTGGAGTATTTTTTCAAAGTGGACGTGGAACCGGAGCGGGTGGCGGCGATCATCATCGAACCGGTGCAGGGGGAGGGTGGTTTTTACATTGCGCCGCCGGAATTCCTGAAACGCTTGCGCCAGCTTTGCGACCAGCACGGCATTTTGCTGATCGCCGATGAAATCCAGACCGGCGCGGCGCGCACGGGCAAGTTCTTTGCCATCGAGCATAGCGGGGTGGTGCCCGATCTGATCACCGTGGCTAAAAGTCTGGCCGGCGGTTTTCCGCTCTCGGCGGTGGTTGGTCGCGCCGAGGTCATGGACAGCGTCGGCCCCGGCGGTCTGGGTGGCACCTACGCCGGTAGCCCGCCGGCCTGCGCAGCAGCTCTGGCAGTGCTGGATATCATTGAGCGCGAAGGTCTGCTGGAGCGCAGCCTGCGGCTGGGCGAAACGATCCAGGCCCGGCTCAGAAAGCTGGCCGACCATGTGACCCGCATCGGCGATGTGCGCGGTTTGGGCGCCATGGTGGCGATGGAACTTTTCAAGGATGAGGAGCGCCGGATACCCGACCTCGAACTGACCAAGGCGCTGGTGACCCGAGCAGCCGAGCGCGGTCTGATCCTGTTGTCTTGTGGCATGTATGGGAACGTCGTGCGCATCCTGGTGCCGCTGACCGCATCCGATGCGTTGGTGGACGAAGGCTTGACGATTATCGAACAATGCCTGGAGTCGCTGACGCTGGAAGTGGCCTGAACCTGAACCGCTCTCGACGGTTCGGCCCAGTCGCCGGCCGCGAGGAGGGCGCGAATACAACCCAAAGGTAGCTTGATCATGACCCCGTTTGCCATCGCCGGTATCCAAATGCACGTTTCGGCCTTGCATGACAACATCACTGTCATGGGCCGCCGGCTTGACTTACCCTTGGCTTAAGGGGACAGCCGGCCATTCTTCCAGTCCAGATTTGTGGCTACAAACGCCGCATCTTGATGTCGAGGATTTGAATGCGGTAGGCGATCTGGCGGGGCGTCATGCCCAACAGCCGAGCTGCCTTGGCCTGCACCCAGCCAGCCTGTTCCAGGGCGGCAATGACCCGTTCCCGCTCGTCTAGGTCGGGGGCGTCCAGCTCGATTCTGTGCGGAGTGGGGGGCGGTGCCGCGCCGGCGCCGCGCGGGCTCAGGCCGCTCAGTTCGATGACGTCCTGAGCGATCACGCCGTTGGCACTCATGATCGCGCTGCGCTCCAGGCAATTTTCCAACTCGCGCACGTTGCCGGACCAGTGATGCCGCATCAGCAGGCGGATGGCGCTGTCAGTGATGGTCAGCATCCGCCCCTGCTGCCTGGCGATCTTATCTACCAGAAACCGCGCCAGATCGGGGATGTCCTCCGGCCGGTCGCGTAAGGCCGGCATAAAGATTGGCATCACGTTGAGTCGGTAATAGAGATCCTCGCGAAACTGGCCGGCCTCCACTGCTTCTTCCAGGTCGCGGTTGGTGGCGGCGATGACCCGCACGTTCACCCGCAGGGTCTGGCTGCTGCCGACCCGCTCCATCTCGCCTTCCTGGATCACCCGCAGCAGCTTGGCCTGGAAAGCCGGTGAGATGTCGCCGATCTCATCCAGGAACAGGGTTCCGCCGTGCGCCTGTTCGAAGCGGCCTTTGCGCTGGTTGACCGCGCCGGTAAACGCGCCTTTTTCGTGTCCGAACAATTCCGATTCCAGCAGGTTGTCCGGCAGGGCCGCACAGTTCAGCTTGACCAGCGGTCCGCCGGCTCGCGGCGAGTTGTAGTGGATGGCGCAGGCGATCAGCTCCTTGCCGGTACCCGATTCGCCGCGTACCAGCACCGTGGTGTTCCATTTCGCTACCTGCCGCACCTGCTCGAACACCTGCTGCATCGGCTGGCTGTGGCCCACCATGCTGTCGAAGCCGTGCTGGCCGCGCACCGTCCGCCGCAGGCTGTCGCGCTCGGCGGTCAACGC
>JBATDL010000638.1:0-6038 GCA_049663445.1 Candidatus Competibacter sp. | reverse complement strand
GTATCATGGCGGCCCCTTTGCGCCTTGAAGAGATCCTGATGATGCCAAAGGCGGCTTGATGCCCAAGCGACAGCAGGTCAGTCCCTCTTTTCCCTTCCCGCCTTATCCGGAGAGGCGGCTTACAGTAGTTTGAGCCCAGTGCCAGATTATTTAAGAAGTTGTTTATTCCATCACCAAGATCTGCCCGGCAATACGCTTTTCATCAGGCGCTGGAGTCGCTCTTTAAGCGGTTGGAATCAAGCCCTCAAAATCGCTGTTCTCCACCTCTAACCAATACGCCGCCCGGCAGAATTTTAACGTAAATTCATTTGGTTAGCGGATTTTGTCCTGTACAATGAGCCATGTCATTTTTAAATGGACTCATTGAAATTACAGATCATCGCAGTTCAATCACTCGTTGACCTTCAGTTAAAGCGGTGAGTAACTGTAGAAAAAGTGCATCGAACGCAGACAACAATGCTTGTTTTCGGCAGTTACCCAAACGCACCCAGATCAAAGGGGCAGCAAACCTCGAATGAGTTGCCAGATGCAAGAAATCCTCGTCCTTGCTGATCAGCACCCGATCTTGGGCGACCGCGTAGTCCCAAATATGCTGATCGCTGGCTTCCTCTAATCCAACATCCGAAACATGGCACGCATCCAACCCCCGCGCCGCCAGCCAACGTGCAAGCGCCGCTGGCAATTGGTTATCTACCAGAAACTTCACGACGCTTGCAAAACTACGTGATCGGTCTGGCGGGCGGCATATTCCAACGCAGCAAGTAGATCCTCACGCTCCAAGAACGGGTAATCCTCCAAAATTTCTTCAAACGGCGCCCCCGCGCTCAATAACTCCAGAATATCCGTGACCCGTATCCGCTTGCCGCGAATGCAAGGCTGACCGCCACACTTGCCCGGCTCGATAGTAATACGATGCAGTCGATCAGAAAACATAATAGCTCCCATTCATCCAGAAACGCCCGCGCTGGCGGGTAAATCAGTTACACCGCACTGATCCCACTGTTCCTACCCGGGCCAATACGCATTATCCAAAACCTGTCCCAGCACGAATGGTGCGGTTTCCGGAAAGGTCCGCTCCGGTAAATTCGTTTCTCGGACAGCAATCAAGCGTGCATCCGAATAACCATTCACAAACGCCTCATCCAAGCAAGATTTCAGACCCAGATTTTTTCGTAGCAAACGAACGATCCGCTGCCGCTGTTCCTTGATGGTGGCGATCCAGCTATTGCCGCGCCGTTCCGGTTGGAAAATCCACTTCAGCAAATGCGCCATCAGTACACCCAATCGACTCTCCAACTCCCGCTCTTTGGCCGCGCCCATGTCTTCCAGTTCCTCGGCGACATACTCGCAATCGATTTCCGCCAGCCGACCTTCCCGCACCAGTTGCGCGGTCTGCATGGCCCAAGAGTAGAAATCCTGGTCGTGGTGAATAGCGGTTGTCATCGCGGCGTTCTCCTGAATTCATCTTTTAAAGAATTAGGTCAATTCGGTTACCGGTTTTGTGCAAGCGATCAAAAACTCTGGAAAGTCGCAAAGCGTGAATTTATATCCAATTTATCATTCAACGCCACCCCTGCGTGCTCCACCCAAGCATGGGCCTCGAAGCGCCCCTGCTCCATGCGCACCCCGATCCGCAACTCGCTGGCGATGCCCTGCCGCCCCAGCAGCCACCACAGCGTCAGCGAACGATGCAAGCAAGTGGGATGGTGCAGGCTCCACGCCGCCGCACCCTGTACCAAACGGGTCAGAGCATAAGCTCGATCCGCAAGCTGCATTTCGTCGCCAACAGTCGGAGGGGTTGTCCCGACCCGGCGTCCCAGAAAGCCGTACACGCGTCGAAAGCTCGCCCAACGTAACGCCAAGGCAACGCCATGTAGCATCCACCACGCTTGCAACAACAAACCGCGCTCTCCCCAGGAGAGTCGCCAGACGATCGATCCATGCCGCCACAGTCGCAACCACCCACTACGCATCGCGTCCTCACTCAATTCGCCGCCCGCCCGGCAACTTCAGCAACCACCGCCCGGTATTCGCCAATTGCCGGCGCAGCAGCGTCCAATTTTCCTCCCGTATCCGCTGGTCCAGGCAACGCAGAAAGCGAACCTTATCCGCTTCGCCCTGCCGATCGAGCATCGCCGCCCACAATACATCATCCACGTTGTAAGTCTGGCCATCGGCCAGGCAAACCGGAATGACGGTAGCGACCGGAACCGCCAAATCCTCCGCCACCGCTTCCAGCACCGCACGAATATTCATCGCCTTGGTTCCCTGGGGATTCAGCAGATCGTAGGGCGGTTGCCAATCGCGCGGCGGGCGCAACTGGTCGATATGGCTGACCACCACCAACACCGGCGGCGGCCGACGATCCGGGCATTCGGCGAACCCAGTGCGCAACGCATCCAGGCGCAGCCGATCCAATTGCCGGTCGGGACGATGAGCGGCGCAGACCCAAAGTATCAGGTCGGACTCCATGGCCGCTTTCCGCAACGCTTTCTCGCTCAGTAACTCGGTATCGCAACCCGGCGTGTCGAAGATCAAAGCAGTGGTCAGCCCTGCGCGCTCTAGCCGGTAGGGCCGCAATTCTCCTGTCGTGTCCGGCAGCACATCGGTCGCGGCAGCCAAGCGACCAAACAAGGCGTTAATCAAGCTGGACTTGCCGGCGTTGGCCCGGCCCAGCACGACCATTCGCAACGGTTCGTCGATGGGCGTCGCTTGCGTCGCTTTCGTCGCTTGCGCCGTCGGTTCGGTCTCCGTCAGGGTCAGCCGCCCGCTGTACAGTTCGATGGCGTAGTAACCGACCTTGCGGACATATTCCCGCAACAGCCAGCGCTGGGTTTCCATCCACGCCTGACCATACGCCTGGCCGCGCAAATGACCCCAGGCTTCGCTCAACAGGGCATCCAGCGGATTGATGACCAGCCGACCCGCCCGATAGATATTCACCAGCCGTTCGGCGGCATCTTTCCAGCGCCAAGCGCGGAGCAAATCGCCCATCTTTAACTTGTGGCTAAGCGGAATATGATCGGTGACGGTCGCGCGCAGGTCGCGGCTGGCCCGCTCGATGATCAACAAAGTATGCGGCACAGTCAGTTCCAGCAGCGGTCGCTCCTCCTTCGGGCGGTAGTAGCGGGCGACCACCTCCAGCGTGTTTTGGCCCAGCGTCCACAGCCGGCCGCCATCGTGCAACGGCCAGTCTTCCGGCTTCACGGCTTCCGCCAGTCGTTCAACCTCTGCCCAAGCGCCCTCCGCTTTAGGTGACCAATGGGGATCGGGGGCGGTCACCGTATCGGCCAGCAGGCGGCGATCCCGACGCAACAGCCAATATTGCAAACCGTATCCGGCGGCGCTACACACCAACAGTGCTGCCAACCACCAGGACAGTTTCCCCGCTTGCCAGAGCCAGAACCCGCCGAGCGGCAACAACGCCACGACCGGCAGCGCCCATAGCAGCAACGCGGTCAGACGCAGGCGGTCGAGCCGGTCGAACAAGGTCTTCATGGCCGGCCTTTCCCCGGCGACGCCTTCAGCAAGGCCGAGCTTGCCGCCAGTGCCTCGGCATAAACCTGGCGCAGCGCTTCCGCATCCAGCGAACCGCCCCGCCCGCGACTGGCAAAATAATAACCGGCCGCCTTGCCGAGCGCGTAGGTGGTCGCGCCGCTCATGGTCGCGCCCCACACCACACCGACCGTCTGACCCCACCAAGGCACGAATTTGATCAGTTCCCGGCCGACCGTGCGCGCCAGATAAGCGGCCCCGATGCCGGTGCCGAGCAGGCCGAGAAATTCGGACACCGTCCGCCTGTCCCAATTCTGCCCGTACAGCTTGGCCAGAACACGTAGCAGGCTGGCCTGCACTGCCGGCACCCCGACCAGATCCACCAGCGGCAGCGCACCGACGCCGGCTGCCGTCAGCGCATGGCCGACGATGTGGGGATGGGCGGCGCGTTCGTAGACATCGCGGACACCGGCGTCACCCCGCAGCATCGCTTGCAGGCCCAGGGCCGAAACCGCTTCGATGGCGCTCCACAAAGCCTCCAGGCCGTAGTTCGCCGGTTCGTAACCGTCCTCAGGCAGGGTCAGATCGACCGGAACCCAGCACGCCGGCGCCGTGCCGGGCAACTGACCCAACCGGTCGCGCTGCGCGCGCAAAGCGCGGGTCAGATCGTGGGGCGCTTGCAGTGGCCACGGTTGCCGGTCGTAGGGATAGGGCAGGATGTGCTCGTCGCCGGGTGGATAGGCTTCGTGCAAGCCGGTCTGGGCGATGAGCACCGGCCATTCGGGATGCCGCTTGCGGACTTGGCGCAGCACTTCAAACACCGGATCCTGGCAGATATCGGCGGATTTCATCACCCCGAGCAGCAGATGGGCTTGCGACTGGCAATAACGGATATCCTCGGCCGGATCGTAGGCCACTTCGCCCAAGCCACGGGTATCGAGAAAGCGCACCACCGGCGCTTCGGCGGGAAAATCGTAGAAACGGGCAGTGCGGGTACAGGGCTGGAAACCGTTACCGATTTCGGCGGTCTCGCTGCCGGTCAGGGCGCGGATGATCGAGGTCTTGCCGGCCTGGGTCTTGCCGATCAACCACAACACCGGCAACGGTTGTCGCACCCGCGCCTCGCGCAAGGCCGCATCCAACGCCTCATCATCGACGCGGGGATGCAACAACGCATCGCGCAGGCGGCGCCAGTAGTCGGGCCAGTTCAAGTGAAATGTCATCCGCCAAAATCCTTCGGTCAACCAAGCGCATCAATCATCACATGAAGTTCCCAAGTGTGGACATCCTGGTCGTCGCGTTCAATTCACACGCAAAAAAACGCCCTCCTTGTCGCCAAGGGGGGCGTGGGTCCAGCCGGCGCCGGGATGCCGTCGCGGTTCTTACCGCCACTCCTCGCCACGGTCGTAACGCGGCGGTGGCGGCGTGTAGTTATCGCCGTCCTCCTTCCAGAACCGGTTGCGCGGAGGACGGCGCCCACCCTCGCAATCGATCACGCCTTGGCGGCACAGCGTATCGCGCCAGGTGTACTTCAGGAAATACTGGGCGAACGGCCGCGGCAAGGGCTCGAACTCCACTCGCCGTGACGGCGACCATTCACTTTCGCCGTAACCGGTACCTGGCTCCGCCCGTGCACCTGGGGCAGCGCCGAGGGGTGCGGATTTCTCCGATCGCAACCCACGCTGGTCGCTGTAACCCGGGCTACCCTGAGTCCACGGCTGCGGCGGCGGGTTGGGCGCGCGCTCCCCAAACGCCGCTACCGCGATCACGCCCATCGCCGAATAATCGCCCCAGGCGCCGGAGTAGGAATCGCCGGCGTCGGTGAAATAAAAACGGTTGACCCGGTTCTTGCCGGTCCGCCAGCCTTCATACTTCTCCTGCTTGTACGGCCCGAGTACGTACATCCGTTCGTCCGGGCGCAGATTGGAACGATCACCGGAAATGATGTTGCGGCCGTCCACCGCGATCACCACACCGATGCGCTGGTTGGTCCGGTTGCGGATCTGGACTGAATATTTCTGGTCGCGCACCGCCTCCACGTAAGCCTTGAATACGCTCGACCCTCGCCCGTCGAGCGGATATTGTGGATAGGGCCGGCCGCGATCGTTGACCACTTCCACCTCCACGTTGCCGCTATCGAACCGCTGCGCCGCAGCCAGCGTCGGAACCAGCAGCACCCATGCCGCCATCAGTCCTGTTTGCCATGCCATCTTCATCGAACCTGCTCCCGATGGGTTGTTATCGATCTGCGGTTTCCAAGCCCCGCCATTCTTGCCATGCGACCCAGCCTAAGAGGAAACGGCTGAATCCCTACTGAACACCTTGCCCATTTTCCACTCCCGCCACCCCGGACGAAGCCGGTCGCGATTCAGTCCTGATTCATTCTTAAGCGGTTAAGCTGTAAGCTAATTTAAAATTCATAGGGAAGTTGCCCACTCATGTTAGCCCCTCTCCAGCAACTGCGGCGCCTGCCGCTCCTCGTGCTAGCCGGCGCGCTGGTCGCCATCGGCGCACAGGCGCAGTCCGGTTACCCGCAGCGGGGG
>JBATDL010000637.1:0-4449 GCA_049663445.1 Candidatus Competibacter sp. | reverse complement strand
GCGCTCAGGCGCGAGTCCGGCACGTTGCGGGCGGTGACTTCCAACAGTTTCGCATTGCGTTGGGTCAGCGTCAGCCTCGGCCGCTGGGGGCGGGGCGGGAAGGCGGGCGGCACAACTCGAACCCGTGGCTTGGGCAAGGGGATGCCGAGTTGCTGGCCGAGTGCCTCGCGGACATTGTGCAGGGCGTAGCGCAGCCGGGTGGCCCAACTGGACGAGTCGGCATGCACAGTCCAATCGTCCTGATCCAGCCGGACCAACACCACATGATCGTGCAGGTGCGGCGGCAAGTAGGCGCGGAAGATGTGGTTGAGCTGAGTCAGCCGGTCGGCGCGCGCCATCAACCGCCCTAACATCCCCTGCGGGCGGCGCAGGCACTCCCCCACCGTCGGGATGGAAGCGGTCCGCTGGCGCGGCGGCGCCTCCTGGATGGCGGGCAAAGATGGGGCGCGCGGCGCTGGTCGATCCGGTGCCGCCGCCGGCGCCGGAAGTGGCGAGAGGGGGAGGTAGGGAACCGCAGTCTCGGCTATTTTTGCGGGTGCGCCAAGGCTGGGTGCAGGCGGTTCAGTTCGGACGGTTTTACCAGGCGCGGAGCTAATAACCGCAGCGGGCCGCGCCGGGTCCGCCGATGCCGAGCCGGATTCCGAACCGTGGCCGCGTAAAATATTCAGCAGGTGCGCGGTATGCCGGCGGGCGGACGCACGGCTGTCGGATTCAGCCATGGTCCCACCCACCGCCCGCGCGAGGCGCTCCACGCCACCAGCGTGAAGCCATTCGTTCGAACCGTTGCCGGAAGATCATCACAGTGAACAGTTGTGCCGCCGAATTAGCCCAATACGGCACTTTCGCGCAGATCCCGCCAAACCGCAAGTCAAGACGGCGCGGAAACCACTGTGAGCGAACGCAAGCTCAGGATCGGGCGAAATCCGCCACGAATCCGGCGATACCGTCCAGGTCAGCCAGCGAGAATACCGGCAAGCCGGGACGACCGTACGCCACCGGCTTCAATAACGGCTCGCTGGCGACGGCGACGATGGTCGGGTCACTCGGGAAACGCGGCGGCTTGTCCTCGGCGAGCCGCCGCCAGATTTCCAATTTGGGATAAGCGCCGGTTTTCCAACCCTCCACCAACACCAGATCCACTGGTTGCAGATGGGCGAGCAACTCGACCAGCGTGGGTTCCGGTTCCTCGCGCAGTTCGTGCAACAAGGCCCAGCGGCGGCCGGTCACCAGAATCACTTCATGGGCGCCGGCCTGACGGTGACGCCAGGTATCCTTGCCGGGCGAGTCCAGATCGACATCATGATGAGCGTGCTTGAGCGTGGACACGGTCAGCCCACGCGCCCGCAGCCGGGGCAGCAGGGCCACGATGAGCGTGGTCTTGCCGCAACCGCTCCAACCGCTGACGCCGAGAACTTTCATCGCCGCCCAACCGGATCAACGCTGCCGCACCACCTGATACGGACGAGTCACGTAGGTGACTGGTGCGCTCCAGATGTGTACCAGACGGCTAAACGGGAACACCAGAAAGACCGTCAGGCCCAGGAAGATGTGCAGCTTGAACAGCAGACCGACCTCACCAATAGCCGCCACTGCCTCCGCCGGATCGAAGGTGACGACATTGCGCCCCCAGGCCATCAGATTCAGCATGTTGTGACCATCCAGATGCATCAACGACAGTGGGATGGTCAGCAGGCCGAGAATCAACTGAGCATACAACAGCAGCAAGATGAAGATATCCATCCGGGTGCTGGTGGCCCGCACCCGAGGGTCGGTCAGCCGCCGCTGCACCAGCATCGTTAGTCCAGCGAAGCACATCAACCCGGCGACACTGCCGGCGACGATGGCCAGTATCTGCTTGGCGCCAGCGGAAACCCCCAAGGCGTGGAATACCTCCGGCGGCGTCAACAAACCGATGAAATGGCCAGCGAATAGCAACAGAATACCCACATGGAACAGATTGCTGGCCCAACGCATGTTCTTGTTGCTGATCATCTGGCTGGAATGCGCCTTCCAGGTGAACTGGTCGCGGTCGAAGCGCGCCAGGCTGCCGAGCAGGAACACCGCGCCGGCCAGATACGGATAAACGCCAAATAACAGGGTATTCAGGTAACTCATGGTCTTGTACCTCGAAATCGTTTCACAGGGAACGAATGGCGGGTGAGGTTGAACCGGGTGGAGACACCCAGCGCACTGGCTGAGCCGCGCCCTGACCGTCTTGGCGGGCTCCACAACCGTCCTGATTCGCCAGGAAGGTCACTGCCTCCTCTTCCCAAATCTTGTCCATATTGACGATCGTGTCATCGGGACCCTCGGTCGCGGCCTGTTGGCGAATCGCCTTGATGTCCGTCGGTTCACCGGCCAGGGTGGTCAGCGCGTCGAACACGACGTGATAATCGCTGCCCTGTTCAGCCAGCCGGGCGCCGAGCAAGGCCATGACGTGCATGGCATCGACCAACATGTCCAGAGCCTCTTCAGCCGGGCGTTGCGCCAGATACTCCAGAAATAGCGGGAGGTAGTCGGGCAATTCCCGGGCGTCGAGTTCAAAACCGTGTTGCCGGTAGACCTCCAGCAGGTTGATCATGGCCTGGCCGCGATCCCGCGATTCGCCGTGGATGTGTTCGAACAGATGCAGCGACAGCGCCCGACCCCGGTCGAACAGCCGGACATACCGTTCCTGTAACTCGATCAGATCGGTCCGCTGCATCTGGTCGATCAGTGTCAGCAATGCCCGATGCTCGCGTTGCGGCAACAATTTTTCCTGGTCGAGAACTTCAATCATTTCACCCAGTGCCGCTTGCAGTTCCGACTGCGGGTAGCAGAGCAGAACGGACAGAACTTTCAGGGTTTTCATGGTGCAATCTCTCCTTGCGGGGGTAGGGTGGGCAATGCCCACCCTACAAGCTGAAAGTCTGCCCTACTTCGTGGGTTCCACCCGGATCGGAGTGGCCCGGCGCGTGGTCACCTTCTTACCGCCGAACAGGTTGGTCTTGTCCGTTCCCGGTGAGCAACCGTTGCCGAAGCTGAAGCCGCAACCACCGCGTTCACCGAAGGCGTCATAGGTGGCGCTGGCGTATTCACGGTGACTGGTCGGAATGACGAAGCGATCCTCGTAATTGGCAATGGCCAAGTAGCGGTACATTGATTCGATCTGATCGATGCGTAGGTTGACAGCTTGCAACACGTCTTCCCGTATCTCGCCGTCCACCGTCTTGGCGCGCATGTAGGCCCGCATCGCCAGCATCCGCTCCAGCGCCAGCTTGACCGGCTTTTCGTCGCCGGCGGTCAGCAGATTGGCCAGATACTTCAGCGGAATCCGCAATGAACCGACATCGGGGATGATGCCGTTCATGCCGATCTGACCGGACTCGGCGCGGGACTGGATCGGCGACAGCGCTGGCACGTACCAGACCATCGGCAGCGTGCGGTACTCGGGATGCAGCGGGAACGCGATCTTCCACTCGATCGCCATCTTGTAGATTGGCGACTCCTGAGCGGCTTCCAGCCACGGTTCGGGAATGCCGGCCGCGCGCGCTTCGGCTTGCACCGTCGGGTTGAACGGATCGAGGAACATGTCGAGCTGCGCCTGATACAGACTTTGCTCGTCGGCGACGCTGGCGGCTTTTTCGATCTGGTCGGCGTCGTACAGCAATACGCCCAGGTAACGGATGCGACCCACGCAGGTTTCCGAACAGACGGTCGGCTGGCCGGCCTCAATGCGCGGGTAGCAGAGAATGCACTTCTCGGATTTGCCGGTGTTCCAGTTGTAGTAAATCTTCTTGTACGGGCAGCCGGAGACGCACATCCGCCAGCCTCGGCACTTGTCCTGGTCGATCAGGACGATGCCGTCCTCCTCGCGCTTATAAATCGCGCCCGACGGGCAGGAAGCGACGCAGGCCGGATTCAGGCAGTGTTCGCACAGGCGCGGCAAGTACATCATGAAGGTGTTTTCGAACTCGCCGTAAACCTCCTTCTGCATGTTCTCGAAGTTGGTATCCTTGGAGCGCTTGGCAAATTCGGTGCCGAGGATTTCCTCCCAATTCGGCCCCCAGTGGATTTTCTGCATCCGCTCGCCGCTGATCGCCGAGCGTGGGCGGGCGGTGGGCACGGCTTTCGACTCGGGCGCATTCTGCAAATGCGCGTAGTCGTAGTCCCACGGCTCGTAGTAATCATCGATGGCCGGCAGATCGGGGTTGGCGAAGATGTTGGCCAGAATCCGCCACTTGCCGCCCTGCTTCGGTTCGATTTTGCCGTCCCGGCGGCGCTTCCAGCCACCGTTCCACTTCTTTTGGTTCTCCCACTCCTTGGGATAGCCGATGCCGGGTTTGGTCTCAACATTGTTAAACCAGGCGTATTCCATGCCGTCGCGGGAAGTCCAGACGTTCTTGCAGGTCACCGAACAGGTGTGGCAGCCAATGCACTTGTCCAGATTCAGGACCATGGCGATTTGTG
>JBATDL010000636.1:0-1668 GCA_049663445.1 Candidatus Competibacter sp. | reverse complement strand
CGAAAGTCGCCATGGATGAGGCGTTGCGGCGGATTTTCGAGGCCTATCGTACTCATGTGGCCGATGCCGGCACGCTGGTCGACTGAACGGTGTCAGCGCCATTGCTGACCCTGAAGGTCGATGTCGATACCCTGCGCGGGACGCTGGAGGGTGTACCGCAGCTGGTCGAACTTTTTCGTCGGCATCGGACGGATGCCACGTTCCTGTTTAGTCTCGGTCCCGATCACACCGGTTGGGCGATTCGGCGAGTCTTTCGGCGCGGCTTTCTCGGCAAGGTTAAACGCACGTCGGTTATCGAACATTACGGATTGAAAACCCTGCTGTATGGAACACTGTTGCCCGGCCCGGACATTGGTCGGCGGGCGGGCGACGTGATGCGGCGGGTGCGCGATGCCGGTTTTGAAACGGGCATTCACTGTTGGGATCATGTGGATTGGCAGGATCGCGTGGCCGGTGCCGACCGCGAATGGACGGCGCGGCAAATGCAGAAGGCGGTGGATCGTTACGCGGAGATTTTCGGCGCGGCGGCTACCGTGCATGGCGCGGCCGGTTGGCAGATGAATGGTCACGCGCTGCGGCTCGCCGAGGAGTTGGGCTTTAGCCATTGCTCCGATTCACGCGGCGATCATCCCTTTCTGCCCGTGGTTGACGGTGAGGTGATCCGTTGTCCGCAGTTGCCGACCACCTTGCCGACGCTGGATGAGTTAATCGGTGTGGACGGAATAACGCCGGATCATGTCGCCGACCGGTTGTTGGCGATCACGCAAACGCCACGCGCGACCGGCCATGTGTTTACTCTGCATGCCGAGCTTGAGGGGTTGAGGTTTCTGCCGATTCTCGACCGACTGCTGACCGGCTGGCGCACTCAAGGTTATCGCCTCGGCGCGATGCGCGCGTTGGCCGGGGAGATATCGCTGGATGCCTTGCCGCGACATGAAATCGCTGACGGAACCGTCCCAGGGCGTAGTGGGACCTTGCGGGTTCAGGGGCCGGCTTTCGTCGCTTGAGGCATGGCGCCCCGTTAATGCTTCAGACGTGGATGCAATCGATCGCAGCCCAATCTGAAGCACGACTTCAAAACAGAAAGTATCGCTGCGCCAGCGGCAATTCCTTGGCCGGCTCGCAGGTAAGCAACACCCCGTCGGCCCGTACCTCATAGGTCTGCGGGTCCACTTCGATGTGAGGTAAATAGTCGTTGTGGATCAGATCGCGTTTGCCGATGGCTCGGGTATCCCCTATCGCCGCCAGCATCCGGTGCAGGCCCAGCACATCCAGCGCGCCGCTGTTTAGCGCTGCCTTGGAGACGAAGGTCAGGCAAGTGGCGGCCAACGCCCCGCCGAAAGCGCCGAACATCGGCCGATAATGCACCGGCTGCGGCGTCGGGATCGAGGCATTGGCGTCCCCCATCGGTGCGGCGACGATGAAGCCGCCCTTGACGATCAACGACGGTTTTACCCCGAAGAATGCTGGTCGCCACAGTACGATGTCGGCCAGCTTGCCGACTTCCAGCGAGCCGACCAAGTGGCCGATGCCGTGAGTGATGGCGGGGTTGATGGTGTATTTGGCGATATAGCGCTTGACCCGGAAGTTGTCGGTGTTCTCGCCGCCCTCGCCCTCTACTCCTTTCCCAAGGGGCGAGGGGAGATGACCGCGCTGCACCTTCATCTT
>JBATDL010000635.1:0-3421 GCA_049663445.1 Candidatus Competibacter sp. | reverse complement strand
GGCGGCGCTGCGGCTAGCCCGCTTCAACGTGCAACTGGGCAGCACCGACAAACGCTACTTCATCGGCCTACCCAGCCCATCGGCGGCGGCCATCGTGACCGGGTTGGTCTGGTTCTGCACCGATCTCGGCCTGACCGGCATGCAGATGCTGTGGCCAGCACTGGCTGTCACCATCGGCGCCGGCGCGCTGATGTTCAGCAATATCCTGTATTTCAGCTTCAAACAGGTCGATTTACGCGGACCGGTGCCCTTCATGGCGGTCTTGATCGTGGTGCTGGTCTTCGTGCTCTCCTCCATCGACCCGCCCAAGGTCCTGTTCTTCGGCTTCCTGCTGTACGGACTATCGGGACCGATGCTGTTCCTGGCGCGGTTGCGGCAGCGCGCCCGCCGCCGCGCCCAAGGCCCGGGGGACCCCCCCGAACCCAAGTAGGCGCGTGGATGAGTCGGTGCAGCCCTCGTCAGTTCTGTACCGACTCGTTGATCAGCAACGCCACCGGGAAATGCTGGAACACTTCCCGTAGCCACAAGGCCTCCTCGCCCTGCACGGTTTGTCCGGTTAGAACATTGTGCCAGCGCAGGCGTGAACCGGCCGGTGGCAATACCCGGGTTTCATGCCAGACCGCCTCGCCTAGCGGATACTCGCCATCATTGACCAGGCCGCTCGAGAAGCGCGGCACCACCACTAACGCTCGCCGCTCGCCCAGCTCCCGCGCGAACGCCACCACATGCCCCTTGAGGCTGCCGATGACCGTCAATTTCTGATAGGCGCCATGCTGGAACAATTCCGGCTCCGCCTGCCGCGCCTGCAAGGCCCGACTGATCATAAACAGCTTGATCCGGCCATCCTCCGGCATCGTCAGCAGCTCCGCGATCAACTGCGGAAGGTGACCGCTCGCGTGACCGCCCGTAGGATTCTGCAACGCCTTGAGCATCGCGCCGCGCCGCTCGAAATCGACCGGCCGCCGGTTGTCGGGATCCACCAGGTTTAAATCCCACAACTCCGTACCCTGGTAGAAATCGGGCACGCCGGGAGCGGTGAGCTTGAGCAATGTCTGGCTGAGCGAATTGAGAATACCGTGGTGCTGGATCCGGCGCTGGAACGGCAGGAAGGCTTGTAGAAAAGGATTGTCCTTACCCGACTCCATCACCCGCTCGGCGAAAGCGAGCAAGGCATCCTCATAGGCACTGTCGGGTTCCAACCAGTTGGTGTGAACCTTCGCTTCACGGGTGGCCTTGATCAAATAAGCTTTGATTCGCTCGATAAGGGTAGGGTAATCGGCCAGATCGAAGGGATAGGCGCCCAACAAAGTCTGGTACAGCAGATATTCGTCGTCGTTCTCGGGCGCCAGCCGGTCGCCGATTTGTACCTTGCGCGACAGGTTGATCTCGTGCCACTCCCGCACATGGCGCTCCCACTCGTCCGGCATTTCCGA
This sequence comes from Candidatus Competibacter sp., assembly GCA_049663445.1. Taxonomy (GTDB): domain Bacteria; phylum Pseudomonadota; class Gammaproteobacteria; order Competibacterales; family Competibacteraceae; genus Competibacter. Next base: position 1,988 of record JBATDL010000635.1, on the reverse strand, counting down.
CAGCACGTTCAACCGGGCGCGCACATCTTCGCCGCGCTTGGTGTCATGGGTGGCGCTGGCGTTCATCGCATGCGGCCAGCACGCAACCCGATGCTGGTTAAAGGCGTGAAACTCATCAAGATCGATACCGAACTGCAACGGCCCTGCACCGACTTCATTGAGCGACAACAGCCGGTTATAGACGTAGAACACCGTATCCTCGACACCCTTGGCCATCAGCGGCCCGGTGAACTGCTGCAAGCGCATGATGAAATGCAGCCACTGGTCCTTGTCTTCGGCCGCCATGTGCTCGTCGAATTCCAAGCGCAAGAACCGTTCGATGAAATTCAGTTCATTGCGGAAGTTGGGGATGTTGAGCCGGGCCTGGGCAATGACCTGCCGGATGTATTCCTGGTCAGCCCGGCTGGAGCCGGTCCGACCGATGTAGGTGCGATAGACCGGGAACAGCACCAGAATCTCAATCAGCGCCACCTGGAGCCCGTACAGGGTAAAATCGCTGGCGTACCGGTAACGCTCGGAAATACGCTTAAGTAGATGGGCCAGGTTGTCAATATCGCCGGCCAGATGCTTGTCCACGATCATGCGCTTGTTGCTGTCGATCAGCATCTCACAGGACGTGGTGTTACCGATGAACGAATGATAAATCCGGGTAAACTCGGACTCGGCGGCCGGCTGGCAAAACAGGCTATTGACCATGCCGAGAAAATCGTAGCCGCTGGTACCCTGGCACGGCCAGTTCACCGGCAATTCCTCGCCATGCTCCAGAATCTTTTCCACGACCAGGTAAACGTAGGGCACCTGTTCGCGCAGGCGATGCAGATACTGCGCCGGATCGTAGAGACCGTCGATATGGTCGATCCGCAGGCCGCTGATCTTCTCCTCGGCCACCAATTTCAGGATCAACTCATGAGTGAAGTCAAAGACCTTGGCGTCCTCAATCCGCAGCGAGATTAGGTCGTTGATGGTGAAAAACCGCCGATAATTCAGTTCCTCGTTACCGACCTTCCAGTAGGATAGCCGGAAAAATTGCTCATCGAGCAAGCTGTCCATCAGGTCGAAGCTTTCGGCTTTTCCCACTTCACCATTGAAAATGCAAATATTCTCCTCGATGAACTCACGCACTTCGGGGCTACCGTGCCACAGCTCCCACAACATCTGCTTGATGAAGGAAATCTGGTCGTAGCGCTCCTGCCCCTCTTCACCGGACGGGATGTATTTGAGCAGGTAAAGCACCCCCAGGAACTTGACGAAATGCGGATGAGCGCGATCGAGGCGGGCGCGCAACCGCCCCAGATCGTAGGTCAGCACTCGATAATAGGACTCGATGCGGATCGGGAAGCGGAAATCGTAGTAGTGAACGGCCAGGCCCTGCTCGCTGTAGCGTAACTGCAATTCACCGCTTTCCAGGCAATCGCCGTAGAACTTGCCGAGAAACGGCGCCAGCACCCGACCACGAATCCCTTCGTAGAGATGATTCCAGTTGATGTCGAAAAACTCGTGATAGGGCGAATCCGGGCCATTTTCCAGCACATCCACCAGTATCCGGTTCTGGCTATCGAAGGCCATGTGGTTAGGCACGATATCCTGCACCCAGCCAATACCCTGTTCCTTCAGTACCTGACTCAGCAGCTCAAACCGCTCCATGCCGCCCAATTCGGGATTGATGGCGTGCGCGTCCACCACGTCGTAACCGTGTTGGCTACCTTGACGCGGGGTGAGGATCGGCGAGGCGTAGATATCGGACACCCCCAGTTCGGCCAGATAGGGGGCAATGGCGGTTGCGGCATCGAAGCCGAAATCCGGGGTAAATTGCAGGCGATAGGTCGCGACGGGAATACGCATTATGAATGGGGTCCTTGTCGATGAGCGTTCAGGCGGAAACGCCGGCGGCGTAGATCACCACGGCGTAAGGCGGAAGGGTGAGAGGGTTCGGAGTCGTTCCATCGGCCAGTTGCGCCGGCAGGTTGGAACCGTCACCACCCCAGGCC
>JBATDL010000634.1:0-3052 GCA_049663445.1 Candidatus Competibacter sp. | reverse complement strand
ATCCTGGACAGGGTGGAGCAACGCACCGGCCAAACCCTGCCGTCCGGGACCCTGTCGGCGATGATACAGGCCATCGACCGGGCGCTGGATGAGGACTTGCAGCCCATTCCGGGGGCGTTGGCTGCGCTCGCTCGGATACCGGCCCTCAAGGCGGGGGTGGCCGTGGTCATCGACCGAATGGCAGATCTGCCAGCGCGGGTCAACGGCGGGCTTGCCGGCGGCTAAGACAGTCGGCTCAATACGGATTCCGGTCAGTTCGGTCGATCAGGCAAGCCGCCGTTCCACCAGGGGCCTGCAGGCCCTTGCCCCGGATGCGGGTATGCACGAACTGAAAGAAGCCCAGGTAGAGCAGCCATTTTTCTTGTGAGAGGCCCCGATGGGGTCGCAACCCGGAGCGCCGCAGCGACCAGAAGCCTTCGGCGGTGTTGGCATGAATCGCATGAAAGTCATCGCCGTCTTCGTCGCGGGGAAATGACGATCCGCTTTCGATAAGTGGACAAGACCACGCGATGCGCCGGTGGATCAGCGCGGGATCGCATCACGCACGCTATCAGGCAGCGCGCCCCTCGCCGGCTGCTTCGAAGGTTCGGCCATCCCGGATGTGGTAGAGGCGTTTGAAGGTCGGGATGATCTTTTCATCGTGCGTGACCACGATGATCGCCGTCTGGAAGCGCTGCGCCATCTGGTTGAGGATGCGGATCACGGTCAGTGCCCGCTCGCTGTCGAGCGGCGCCGTCGGCTCGTCGGCGAGAACGATCGGCGGCTCGTTGACCAGCGCCCGAGCGATCGACACCCGTTGTTGTTCGCCGCCGGAAAGTTGCCGCACCTGGGCCTGTGCCCGGTGCCCGACGTCGAGTGCTACAAGCATCTGGCGCGCCCGCTCACGCGCCTGGCTGTTGGGCAAGCCGGCGAGCATCGGTAGCAAGGCGACGTTGTCGGTCACGTCGAGGAAGGGAATCAGGTAGGGCGCCTGGAAGACGAAGCCGATGCGGTCGCGGCGCAGCACGCGCAGGTCAGTAACCTTCCAGCCGTTGTCGTAGATCGCCTCGCCGGCCAGCGCCATCCGACCCGACGTCGGCTCGATCACCGCGCCCAGGCACTTCAGCAGTGTACTCTTGCCGGAACCGCTGGGGCCAATCAGCCCCACCACCTCGCCGGGCTGGATGCGCATGTCCACGCCCTTGAGGGCATCGACCGCCGCATCGCCCTCGCCGTAGCGCTTGGTGAGGCCGTTGATTTCGATGGCTGGGTGCACCACATTAACCCCCAATCGCGGCGGCCGGATCGACGCGCAAGGCGGCGCGGATCGCGACGACGCTGGCCAGTGCGCAGATCAGCAACACCAGCAGCGCGCCGCGCACGGCATCGCCGGGAAGCAGCAGTACGTACTTGGGAAAGATCGGCGCCCACAGCGCGGCCGCAGTCCGGCCGACGATGAAGCCGATCACGCCCAGGCCCAGCGCCTGCTGCAAGATCATCAGCACGATGGTGCGGTTGTGGGCGCCGATCAGCTTGAGCACCGCGATTTCGCGGACCTTGTTCAAGGTCATCGTGTAAATGATGAAGGCGACGATGGCCGCGCTGACCACCGACAAGATGACCAGAAACATGAAGATCTGCTTCGCCGAAGTAGCGATCAGCTTGGCGACCAGGATTTCGTCCATGTCGGCGCGCGTGTACGCCTCGAGATGCTTCCAGCGCCGGATCTGTTCCGCGACCCGTGTTGCCTCGGCGTCTGGCGCGAGCCGCAACAGCACGACATTCACTTGGTGGCTGTTGGCCTGACTCGCCTGCACGGCATCAAGCAGGCCCGGAACACCCGGGCGATTGAACGCCGGATTGGCGGCGCTTCGCGCGCGCTCGTTGACCAGCGCGTCGTTGTCCTTGAGGAACTGCACCTCCTGCGCGTCCTTGAGTGGCACAAAGAGCATTGGATCGCCGCCCGACGACACCATGCGCCGCGTCAGGCCGACCACCGTGTATTCGTGGCGGCGGATGCGGATGCGTTCGTGCAAGCTCAGCCCGCTGCGCACGTCGGCGATCGCCTCATAGTGCGAGCGCGTGATCGGGCGTCCGGCGACCAGGTAGCCGGGTTCGCCGGGATGTCCCGGTTGGAAGCCGACGAGCATCACGCGGACTTCGCCGCGCGCGTACTGGATCTGCATCGTCAGATAGGTCACGTTGCCGGCGGCGGCGACACCGGGAATGCCGAGCAGACTCCGGTAAGCGTCGTCACGCACGCTCGACGGTTCGGCGTATGGCCCCAGCGTGTCGCGCTGTACGACCCACAGATCCGCGCCGCCGATGGCCAGCAACGCTTTCCCGTCGTCGACCAGACCGCGATAGATGCCGGCCATCGACAGCGTGACGCCAATCAGCAAACCGAGTCCGACGCCGGTAAAGACGAACTTGCCCCAGCCGTGCAGGATGTCGCGCGCCGCGAGATTGATCATGGCGCGGAACCAACGATGGCGGTGACCACCCTTGCTCTGGCGTCCGGCCGCAATGCCTGCTCGCTGTGCACAACCACCTCGTCATCGTCGGTGAGTCCGTCAAGGACCTGGCTGCGTCCGTCCAGCGTCGTGATGCCGATCGTCACCGGCTGGAAGGCGACACCTCCTTGTTTGACCCGCCACACGCCTTCCTGTTGACCGACCCGCTTCACCGCTGCCGCAGGCAACCAGCGCGCATTGGCTAGCTCGGCGACAGTGATCGTCACTTCAGCCAGCTCGCCGACCGAGAGCGCTTCGGGACGCGCGACGAAACCGACATTGACGATGGCTTCTTCAGTCACCGCGTCGCTGACCAGATCCACGCGCTGCACCTCTCCGCGGTAGCCGCGCTGGGGATCCGAGCGCAGCACGATCTCCGCGAGCTGGCCGACGCGAACCCGCCCGGATTGCCCCTGGTCGATCCTCGCCCTGATCCACAGGCTCGCCGGGTCGAGGACCTGCACGACCGCCTGGCCGGCGACGACCGTGCTTCCAGGCTCGACCAACCGTGCGCTAACTACCCCATCGACCGGACTAACGAGCTGGCTCTGCGCGAGCAG
>JBATDL010000633.1:0-1605 GCA_049663445.1 Candidatus Competibacter sp. | reverse complement strand
CGCCGCCGCCGAGAATGCCGGCTACACCCTGCTGGACGCCGCCAGCGGCCGGCTGTACACCTCCGACTGGTACCAACAGACGCTTTATCTGGAAGCCGGGCAAGAGTACCGGATCGCCGGCGCCTGCGACGAGGACTGCCGCGATATGGACCTGGCGCTCTTTGACTCTGACGGCCATCGGATCGACCGCGACACCGGCCGCGACGACCAGCCGGAAGTGGCGATTCGCCCACGACGCGACGGCGAGTTCACCCTGGCGGTGGCCATCCCCGATTGCCGGGCGCACCGCTGCACCTACGGCGTGGCCCTGTACGGCCGCACCTCGGCCCGCAAGCCCCAGATCTAATCCGGTTTCTCAAGCAGGATGTTGATCCGGTTCCCCCTTTGGCCCAAGGGGGGTAAGGGGATTTTCAAGCGATTGGCCAACACCATCGCCCGATCCTCGCAACCCTCAAGGCCAAGGGGTCAGTCCCGCAGCGAGACTCCCTGTAAGACTGTTCCACCGATCGAGCAGTGACCCAACCCGACCGGACATCGTTCGGTCGGCGTTGCCATTGCTTCCCAAACGCGAACGAATTTCACAAGCCAGGTTTCCCGCCATGCGCCTTAAATTGACCAAACCCACCCGTCTGATCCTTCTGGCGATGGTTTCTCATGCCTGCGCCACGGTTGGACCACCGGAGATGGCGGCGCCAGGGTCTGCCGCGCCCGGCCCGGCGGCCGACGCGATGGTTTCGCCCCGACCACCCTCCGAGCATCCCCTTCCCGCCCTAGCTACGTTCGACCAACTGATCGCGGTGATCCCCAGCGAATTGCAGGTGTTCCGTTGGGAACGCTCTTCCCGGGTGTTCGTGTTGGTTTATCCCGATCTGGAAACGCAAGCCCGGGCTCTAAACCGAATCGCGGCTTTCGTCGAAAAAGCCGATGCGCCGCGCGACCGGGTGCTCTCAGAGGCCGAGCTTTCCGCAACGCTCAGGACCCGCGGCGAAGCGGAACCGACCTACTACATCGGACACGACTATCCCGCCACCGCCCTCGCCGCTTTCTTCAATACGGTCCTGCGCTCGGGCGTTTCGCTCAACCCGCAAGAGCAGGATCTGCGATCCCGGCTGCTGCGGTTTGAATTCTTCTCCGAATCGGCCAGTGGCCAACTGGTCGTGCGGGTGCCTGAGCGGATTGTACTCAGCGTGGCGCCCGAGATTTCACTGCGGCTGCCGGCACAGGACCAACGGCTGAAGTTTGCATCCCTGCTCCGTCACGAACTGAGTCATGGCGAATTTTTCGTCAATCCAGCCTACCAAGCGTATTGTTTGCGCGCTTGGAACACCTTGCCCGATCACCAACGCCGCATCCTCATCGAAGAATTCGCCAGATTGGGATACGACACAACGAACCCTCTGTTGCTGGCCAACGAATTTCAAGCCTTTTTGTGGGAACCCTTGCGAGGGATTTTCATGGATGCGCGATTAAAAAAACAAGGCAGTAGCCTCGCGATGCTGCGCGCGGCGTTTGTTGAACCATTAAAATCCATGAATCCACCCGTCACGTCGATCCTTGAAATCCCCGGTTTTGATGTCCCTATCGTTTGGCGGGAACAATCCACAC
>JBATDL010000632.1:0-6371 GCA_049663445.1 Candidatus Competibacter sp. | reverse complement strand
CTCTTGGGCGCGGCGGATAATCTTGTCGTCGATGTCGGTGATGTTGCGCACGTAGGTTACGTCGTAACCCCTAGTCTGCAACCAGCGTAGCACCACGTCGAACACCACCATGACCCGCGCGTGACCGACGTGACAGTAGTCGTAGACGGTCATGCCACATACGTACATCCGTACCTTGCCCGGTTCGATGGGGTGAAACGGCTCTTTTCGACGGGTCAGGCTATTGAAAATTTGTAACATAAACGATTATCTCGACAATATTAAGGCAGGTCGGGACAGTGCGACTGCGGAGTACACCGAAAGTATTCGCCAAGCTCAACAGTAGGCTGCCAACCGTCGCCGCGCGATGGCCGGCGGCAGCAGGGCTAAAATTCGCGCCAGTTCCGGCCCGTGGGTCTCGCCCGTCAGCGCCGCCCGCAGTGGCATGAACAGGTTTTTCCCTTTTGCGCCGGTGCGCCGCTTCAAGTCTTCGACCAAAGGTTGGTAGGCTGCACCGTATTCGGCATACGCGGCCAATGCCTGAGCAAAAAACGCCGGCCCCGCCGTCGCAATCGTCGTCCGGCCGTCGTCGCTCGGTGTTAAATCCTCACCGAACAATCGTTCCGCCCAGAAGATGGCGTCAGCGGGAAAACGGATGTTAGGCCGGATCGTGGCGATAAATGCCTCCCGCTGGTCGGATGGCACCCGTTCGTGAATCGCCGGACCCATCCAGGCCCACAATCGTTCCAACGCCGCACGCCCCACCGCCTCGGCCTGCCAATGTAGCAGTTGGGCCTCGTCGTAGTGAGCCGGCGCGCGACCCAGATGCTCGACGGCGAACCCGGTCGCCAGTTCCGCTGGCTCCATCCACCCATCGTGCTCGTATCGGTGGCCGAGCCGGGCCAGATAGTTCAACAAAGCCTCCGGCAGATAGCCGGCGGCGCGCAATTCGCAAACGCTGAGGTCGCCCTCGCGCTTGGACAGCGGCCCACCACCGGTCCCGACGATCAAGGCCATGTGACCATACTCCGGCGCCGGCAGATCCAGTGCTTCCAGCAACAGCAACTGGCGAGGGGTGTTGGTCAGATGGTCTTCGCCGCGTAGCACATGGGTAATCCCCATCAGCGCATCATCCACGGCGTTGACGAAGAAGAACTGGGCGCCACCGTCGGCCCGGCGGATCACGAAGTCGCCAATGTGGTCGCTGGCGAAACGCTGTGGGCCGCGCACCAGATCGGTGAATTCGACCGTCCGCCCCGGCGGCACCCGGAAACGCAGAGTCGATTGCAGGCCCCGCTCCCACCGCGCCCGCCGTTCGGCTTCGTTCAAACGGGCGCAGGTACCCGCATAGCGCGGTGGCTGACCGGCCGACTGTTGCGCCTTGCGGCTCAGCGCCAGCTCCGCCGGGGTGCAGAAACAGGGATAGACGTGCTCGGCAACATCCAGCCGCTGGTAGTATTCGGCGTAAACTGTGGTCCGCTCCGACTGGGCGTAGGGCGTATGGGGACCACCCACTCCCGCACCTTCCTGCCAGTCCAGCCTCAACCAGCGCAGATCGTCCAGCAATGCCGCGATGTATTCCGGACGGCTGCGCTCCCGGTCGGTATCCTCGATCCGCAGCACGAACTGGCCGCCCTGGCGCCGGGCCAGCAGCGCGTTGAACAGGGCCGTGCGGATGTTGCCCAAGTGCAGGTAACCGGTCGGACTGGGTGCAAAGCGCGTTTTAACGGTCTGGGTGGTCATAGTGAAATCATGGTACCGGAAAGCGCCGACAGCCGCCAAATCTGGCGGCATGCCGGCCGGCCGATTATTATGATCCTGTCATTCCCGCAACCTGGCGATTAATTCATGCACAAACGACTTTCGTTAGCGGCCGCCGCCATCCTCGGTTTGGCCACCGTCGCCCAAGCCGGCACCCAAGTCCGGCTGGATACCAGCATGGGTCCCATTACTCTGGAATTGGCTGACGAAAAAGCCCCGAAATCGGTGGAAAACTTTCTCACCTATGCCCGCGACGGTTTCTACAACGGCACACTCTTCCACCGGGTCATCGATGGCTTCATGATCCAGGGCGGCGGTTTCGCCTCCGACTTCCAGCAGAAGCCGACCCGCGCCCCGGTGCCGAACGAGGCCAATAATGGGCTTAAGAACCGGCGCGGCACGGTGGCCATGGCGCGCACCTCCGACCCGCACTCCGCCACCGCCCAGTTTTTCATCAACCTCAAGGACAACGACTTTCTCGACCATCGCGCGCCGACCCCGCAAGGTTGGGGTTATACGGTGTTCGGCCAGGTCGTCGATGGCATGGCTGTGGTGGACAAGATCGGCCAGGTGTCCACGGGCGCCGGTGGTCCCGGCGGTCGGTTCGGCGACGTGCCAGTGACCCCGGTGCTCATCGAATCCATTACACTACTGCCCGTTCCGGCACCTGCACCGTCCTCGGTGGCGCCGAACCCAACCCCCGCGCCGTCCATCGCGCCCGAACCCGCCAAACAGTAAGGTACCCGCCATGGTTAATTTGCACACCCGATTCGGCATCATCAGCGTCGAACTCGATCACGCCCACGCGCCGGCCACGACCGCCAACTTTCTGCAATACGCCCGCGACGGGTTTTACGAAGGCACCTTGTTCCATCGGGTGATCCCCAATTTCATGATTCAAGGCGGCGGCCTGGAATCGGATATGAGCCAGAAGCCCACGAACTCTCCCATCCGCAACGAGGCCGAAAACGGCCTGAAAAACGAGGTGGGCACGGTGGCCATGGCGCGCACCTCCGACCCGCACTCCGCCACCGCTCAGTTTTTCATCAACGTCAAAGATAATGACTTTCTCGACCACCGCAGTCCGACCAGCCAGGGCTGGGGCTATTGCGTATTCGGGCGGGTCGTGGTCGGTACGGATGTGGTCGATGCGATCACCGCCGTGCCGACCACCAACCGGCGTGGCCACCAGAACGTGCCGGTCGAGGACATCACGATCACCAAAGTTGAAATCGTCGGCGAATAAGTCGTATGGCCACGCTATTTATCTCCGACCTGCACCTGGACCGGACCCGTCCTGCCATCGTCTCTTTGTTCCTGGATTTTCTGGAACAGCGCGCCCGGCGGGCCGATGCTCTGTATATCCTGGGCGATCTGTTCGAGGCATGGATCGGCGATGACGACGACGCGGAACTTGGGTATACCGTCGCCGGCGCGCTGCGCGCGCTGGTCGAATCCGGCGTGCCGGTGTACTTTCTGCACGGCAACCGGGATTTCCTGGTCGGCCACGCTTTCGCGGCGGCGAGCCAAGCGCGGTTATTGCCGGAGAGCGTGGTGATCGAACTGGCTGGCGAGCCCGTGCTGCTGCTGCACGGCGACACGCTTTGCACCGACGATGTCGAGTATCAGGCGTTTCGCGCCCAAGTCCGCGATCCGGCTTGGCAGATGGGTTTGCTGGCACAGCCACTGGCGCGACGACGGACACTGGCCAGCCAGTTGCGCGAAACCAGCCGGCAGGCCACCCAGTTGAAAGGCACCGAGATTACCGACGTCAACCCCGTGGCGGTGGAGCGCGCGCTGCGCGCACACGGTGTTGACAATCTGATCCACGGTCACACCCACCGACCTGCGATCCACCAATGGATGCTGGACGGGCGGCCCGCGCGGCGGGCGGTGCTGGGCGACTGGTACGATCAGGGCAGCGTGCTGTGTTGCGACAGGGTCGACTGGCGCTTGGAATCCCTGCCCTTGCCCGGCGTGTAGATTCATGATCCTGCTCCGCTCCTCCCAGACGGGACTGCTCGCGCACGACACACCGGGTAGCTTTGCGGCGTTGATGGATCTGTACGAACGGAACTACATCAACCTGCGCCGACTGCTACCGGTCATGCCGCCCGCGTCGACTGCCTGCGTCTCGCGGGTGGTCGGGGGCCTGGATTTGTATCTGCGAATCCACGAGCGCAGCCGCTACACCAGCGACCTAACTCTGTCCTACCAATTTTGTCAAGACGACGGCACGATTACCACCGAACCCAACCTACGCATCCGGATCTACCACGATGCACGGATGGCCGAGGTGATGGCTGCACACTTGCGGCATCGCGCCACCTTCGCCGCCGGGTTCTACCCCAGCCCTCAAGCGGATGGTGCGCACCTCTATGCCCGCTGGCAGACCAACCGCTTTCTCTTTAAATGGCTTGCCTACTGCCTGCGTCAAGGTCATCGATTGACCGGGCAACCTGCCCACTCCGCCTGAAACTCTCGCGATTATTGGAACGCCCGAAGCATCATTTTGCCGAATTAGTTGACTAAGTTAATAGGTTAATATATTTTCCTTACTGAATAGTCAGGAATTAACCTCAGTACAGCCCAATCGCGGGGTAATGCGCATGAAACTGTCGACCAAAGGCCGCTATGCGGTCACTGCCATGATGCATCTGGCCATTCACGACAAATACGGTCCGGTCACGCTGGCCGAGATTTCCCAATGTCAGGGTATATCGCTGTCCTATCTGGAGCAGTTGTTCGCCAAGCTGCGCAAGCGCAGCCTGGTGGAAGGCGTGCGCGGTCCGGGTGGCGGTTACCGGCTGGCGAGTTCGCCCGATCAGGTCACGGTCGCCGACATCATCAGCGCGGTCGATGAGCGGATGGACGCCACCCGCTGCTTCGGTCATGAGAATTGCCAGGAAGGCCGGCGCTGCCTGACGCACGAATTGTGGACTGACCTCAGTCGGCAGATTTTCGCCTTCCTGGAAGGCATCACGCTGGCGCAGTTCGTCGAACGTCCAGCGGTTTGCGAAGTGGTGCGCCGCCAGAACGGCTCGCGCCGGCGCGACCGTCCCAGCGAGCGAGCTCCAGCTTCGGCCATAGCCTGATCGACTTTCCCATGCCGTGATGCGGTTGCCGGTTTATCTGGATTACGCGGCGACCACCCCGGTGGATCCGCAGGTTGCCGCCGTCCTGAACCAGCATCTTGGCCAGGACGGCATCTTCGGTAACCCTTCCTCCAACACCCACACTTTCGGTCGGGCGGCGGCCCGGGTGGTCGAAACCGCCCGGACGCATGTCGCCGCCCTGCTCGACACTGATCCCGGTGAAATCGTCTGGACTTCCGGCGCAACCGAGGCCAACAACCTTGCTTTGTTTGGCGTCATGCGCGCCTATGCCCGAAAGGGCCGGCATCTAGTCACCAGCAAGACCGAACATAAAGCCGTGCTCGATGTTTGCCGGCGGCTGGAACGCGAAGCTTGTGCAATCACCTACCTTGATCCGAATCCGGACGGGTTGATTCCGCTGGAGCGGGTTGCGGCGGCGCTGCGACCCGATACCGTGCTGGTCTCGCTGATGCATGCCAACAACGAAACCGGCGTGGTGCAGGATCTGGCCGCTCTCGGTGCACTGGTTCGAAGCCATGGTGCGCTGCTGCATGTGGACGCAGCCCAGAGCGTCGGCAAGCTGCCGCTCGATCTGCAAGCCCTGCCGGTGGACCTGTTGAGCCTCAGCGCGCACAAGCTGTACGGTCCCAAGGGTATCGGTGCGCTGGTCGTGCGCCAGCGTCCAGTTCGAGTGCGGCTGGAGTCGCTGCTGTATGGCGGCGGCCAGGAACGTGGATTACGGGCCGGCACGCTGCCCACTCACCAAATCGCGGCGATGGGTGAAGCGTTTCGCATCGCCGGAGAGAATATGGCCGCCGAACAGGCCCGGATTCGGGAATTGCGCCACCGGCTATGGCAAGGGTTGGTGGCCTTGGGCGCGGTGGGATTGAACGGCCATTCCGAGCGGAACGTGGCCGGCATCTTCAATATCAGCTTTGCCGGCATCGCCGCCGAGGCGCTGCTGGACGCACTGCCCGACATCGCCCTTGCCACCGGCTCCGCCTGCAACTCCGCCAGCCACGAAGCCTCGCATGTGCTGTGGGCAATGGGCTGCGATGTGTTCAGAATGCGCGGCGCGGTCCGCTTCAGTCTGGGTCGTTTCACCACCGTCGAGGAGATCGACTACGTCATCGACGCAGTGGCGGCGGCGGTCACCCGGTTGCGAGAATTATCTCCGGTATGGGAGACGCGCTGGGGGACTCTGAAGCGCCGCGCGGTGGATTGGGCGGCGCCATGAGCGGACATGGCGACCAATGAACCTTCAAGAACAACGCTTGATGGTAAATCTGATCCGCAGCCGGCGCTGGGCAGCGCTCGCGACTCAGGGTCCCGATGGGTCGGAGGCATCCTGGGTCGCCTACGTCCCGGAACCGGATTTCAGTGGTTTCCTGCTCCACCTCAGCACGCTGTCCGCCCACACTCGCAACCTGCTGGCCGATCCGCGTGCCGGCCTAGCGATCAGCGAACCGGAACGGGACGGCGAAGATCCGCAGACGCTGGCGCGGGTGACAGTGCAAGGCGCGGTCGCGATCATTC
>JBATDL010000631.1:0-4835 GCA_049663445.1 Candidatus Competibacter sp. | reverse complement strand
ACCCTGGATCATGTCGGTCAGCGCCGCGCCGCCGCGGTCATAAATCGCCGAATTGATGCCGGCGAAAACCTCGCCATAGGTGGTCACCCACAACCAGCGCCGCACTGCCTTCAACGTCTCTAGTCTGGACAGGCTGCTGCTGTCAAATCCAAACTTTATGGCTAATGTGATGAGCTGCCAGGAGTAAGGGAGAGCTTCGGGTCCGTGGATGCCGCAAGCTTGGCGGATGGCCTTGGCTGCCTCGGCTACGGCATCGAATGCCTTTGATATCAGATCCTTATTATCACGTAATTGATGGGCCAGCTTGTCCACCTCCAACTTGGCTGGATGCTGTCCGGCTAAGGCGGCGCACACCCGAAGGATGTTTGAGTCGGGTACATCCTGCCACCCCAAGGGTTCCAGCAGATCGCCGCGATATTCCTCGAAGAGGGCTTGAGGATCGAATCCGTCCTGGTAAGCCAGCGCGGCCACCATATTGAAGTCGCTCATCGGGACGCCGCTGGAGTTGATCCGTTTGAAGCTTTCCGTCGCGTCTTCAAGCGAATCCGCGACCAGCACCGCGACCGGGATGCTGTATTCACGCAGCCGATCCCGGAGCGCGTCGGCTTCGGTGATTTGGGTGTCGCTCAAGGGCGGCTGTTGTTCCCGGAGCCATCGGTTCAGCTCTTTACGATCAAGGGCCGTATGCAAGGGAAGTTGGGTTGACGTCGGTTGCTGATCCCTTTTAAGCAAGATGAACCGATCACGGCTTTTTAAGCTCTCCTTGATTGGCTGCAAGTCGAAGACCCAAACCTCCTCATCCCCAGATTTCGTGGGGTCCCCAGGCGCGCGCTCGACTTCCTGGAGTTGCAGGTCGGAGATCAACCCTGGCCCCAGGATCTGCGCCAAGGTCGAGAGCCGCTGATGGCCATCAAGCAACAACCGCTGACCTTCGCTGGAAACGGCCTTTTGCACTCGAAATCCGCCAACGATATCCAGAGTCCTGATCGGCATTCGGGTAGACCAGAGCAGGATAGTCCCGATGGGAAACCCACGGTAGAGACTGTCGAGCAGGTCGCCGCGCCGCTCTGGAGTCCAAGTGGTCTCGGTGCCGGGTCGCTGAAACCGAGGTATTCGGATGTCCCCCGACAAAACCTCGCTAACGATCTGGTATAGGGGTTGGATGTAAGGTTGTCGCTCGTAAAACGGCACACTGCACCTCGGATTACATGGCGGATGCGATCCGCTCGGCCAAATCAGTCATCTCGGGCCAGGCGCCATCGTCTTCAAACCAGGCGTCCGGCCAGTTTGAGGCGGATGGTGTCGCGAATTCGTTCTTGAAATAGTCCAGTTCCTTGAAATGCCTTCCTTCGCCCCTCGCTGCATACACGTCGATGACTCCCATCAGCCGTGTGCGATCTCCGGGATCGGTGACTCTCATATCGACGATCTGCCGCATGGCCTTGATCGGGAGGTAGTTCTCTTGATTTCGGCGCTTCAGTCGGTAGTGACGGCTTGCCATGCCGGCTCTGACACAGGATCGTTCCAACCGCTGAGAATCTGGGCCGGGTACCTCCGCCCGCTCGCCATCATGGTCATAAACCAGGAAATGGACCAATCGCCATAGTTCGGCAGGCAGCCCAAAAGCGAGGCGCGTATGGTCGTTTTGGTGGAAAAAATCGATCAGCGCCGTCATTACGGGTAATCCGCCGCCATGCTCGTAACGCAGTTCACCCCGCCGCTCCCAAGCGCTGAACTGCTTGCGCCACACTGGCGGCATGATTCGGCGGAGAAAGGCGGCATCGTGGATCTGATGTTCCACCAGGATATGCAGCGGTTGCGCCACAGCACGCACTGCATCCTCAAGCGACAGCCAGCAGCCTGAATATTCGGCGCTGATGTCCGTCGCGCTGACCAGCACTCGTGTAGCGCCACGAACGACGGCGTTGACCGATACGCGGTCGGATCGCTCCCGCAGCGTTGTGACCTCTATCCGCAAACGGTCCGGTAGCGCAGCCAGCCATGTGTCGAAGTGGGGGGATCGGCGAGCATCCCAAGGCACGTCGGGACTCGTCGACACAATCAGGGTATGCCGACGCAGCGCCGCATCGCGCAGCAGCGCCAATCGGTCGACATCTCGGGCCGTACCCGCGAATAGGGCGTCGTCCATCCACACGATCATCAGGGTCTGGCCTGTTGCCACCGCAGGTCGAGAACCCGGTGGGCGAGTTCTTGCTCCTTCT
Source organism: Candidatus Competibacter sp. (assembly GCA_049663445.1). Classification (GTDB taxonomy): domain Bacteria; phylum Pseudomonadota; class Gammaproteobacteria; order Competibacterales; family Competibacteraceae; genus Competibacter. The sequence goes on along the minus strand of JBATDL010000631.1, from coordinate 2,613 downwards.
CGAACACATCGGGCCGCCAACCCGAGAGGGTAGCGTCTGCGGCAATCCCGATCGTCGTCACGGTAGACGCGCCATCGGAACCCGGTTCGACCCAGTGCAAACCCACCTGAGAGGGCATCAATCTTCCCTCCAGTACCGCGACCTGCATCGCTCGCAGCAGATAGACGGAATGTGTTTCCAGGAGCACGGGAATACCCTGGCTGACGGTCTCCACCAGTCGATCAAACAGGGCCACCTGGAGCGTCGGATGCAAGTGTGCTTCGGGTTCCTCCACGGCGAGCATGGACGGTGCGGTCGATACATGGGTCTCGGCCCACAAGGCGCAGAGGAGAATCGGGAGCAGGGAGCGGATGCCTTCGCCGGCTAGATGCAGGGGCAACTCTTCCCGACCCTGCGCGCCGTGGATCAACTCTGGTTGGCCAGCGGCATTGACGCGCAAGGCAATCTCGTTGCCGAGTCCTTCCTGCTGGGTCAGCCACCGGGATGCAGAGTCGAGTATCGACGGATTCGATGCCGCTCTGAGCCGAGCCGGAAGATCCGAGCCGTCCGGGCTGCAACAGCGGGTTGGGCGGGCGCCGTTGCCACCGGTCAGACGATTGGCATACAGCCATTGCAGTCTTTGGAGGGGAGCAAGCGCCTCGCGCACGCACTGGACCAGCGCTTCGGCCTGTTCGGGCAGGCCGCTGGGAAAGAAGCGGTCGAATTGCAACACGCCATCCCAATCCTGTCCCCGATAGGTTCCCGCGTAGCCGGCGCTGATTGTATTGCCCTCGCGCGTGATGGTGCCGTCCAAATCTACTTTGAACTTGTCGCCTTCGATCCCCGGCGTCACCTGCAATCGGTTGACGATCAGTCCATTCGCATCTGAAAACTGGATTTTGAACGTCGGGTCGTTCGGTTGTCCGGGTGCACTCAGCGTCAGCCAGGGCGAAAGGTTGGGCGCTTGCCCCATCCAGCCGAGTTCCTTGAACGTGGCCCCGCGCAGAGCGGGACTTTGCAGGTCGAGTGGACCGGCCCCGGCCTGCAACGAGTCAGCCAGCAGCGCAAGGACGCGCAGTAAGGTGCTCTTGCCGGCCTGGTTGAAGCCATAAAGCAACGTCAGAGGCCGAATGTCGATGCTGACTTCATCCCGAAAGGCGCGGAACGCGCGCAGCTTAAGAGTGAATAACCGGCCGGGCGGTTTGGACATAGGCGGGGTGCCGTTCACATCAGGCACGGCCGATTTCCTTGAGGACTTCTTCAGCCGAATACTGACCGACGGGGATACGCCGACGGGCGAGTTCATCAATAAATTCGGCTCGGGACAATCCGGCAATTTCAGCCGCTTTATCCTGGGCGATCTGGCCTTGAGCGTACCCGTGGCATGTGGCTGCTAACAGGAGTTCCTGGGCAAAATCACAGGGTGCTTTGCGAAGGGCGCCATAGACATCGTCGGGGAGATTTAAGGTGATCGCCGTCATTTCTATATCCTTTTGGATTGAAAGTAGAAATTGGAATAACCAGCCTTATTGCTGCTCCCTATCTCGTGGTTATCGTGCTAACACTGGTTATTGATTCAAGCGATGGCTTCCAAGCCTTTTTTTTGGACAAGAGACAGCAGTTTTAGGGAGGGGCCAGAGGGGTGTTTCTCGCCACGCTCCCACTGGCTGACGGAATCCTTCGGCACGTTCAAATAGCGGGCAAAGACAGTCTGGCTGACGTCCTCACGTTCCCGCAGGGCGCGGATTTCCTGGGCGGTGAAGCCATGAATGGGGGTTAGGCAAGACTCATCGAACCGGCGCATCGTTTTCTTATCCATTAGGCCGACTTCATAAAGGTCGCTGGCCGTTTGGTGAATGGCCGCTTTGAGGTCACTCTTGTAGCTCTTCGCTTGGGTCATCGCTCGTTACCTCCACATACTTACCGCTATCGACCAGGGTTTTCAGCTCGGCATCGGAGAGGGCCAAAACAATTTTCGCCAGCTCTTTGAAATCCCGTTCATCGCTCTCGTCGATGTTGTCCTGTTCGTTTTTAGCAAACCCATAGACGAAAAAGGACAGTGCCCCCCGCTGGAAAAGGACAATAGACCGATACCCACCCGACTTACCCTCATTCGGTCGGGCGATCCGCTGCTTGATGACTCCACCGCCATAATCCGCATCAACGATGCCCTGCTCTGCATTCCTGATGGCCTCGCATAACTTGGCGTCGGTTATACGCTCCTTGCGGGCGAATTTTGCAAACCACTTGCTCTTGAAAATCCGCATCGACCTGCCCGCTCGGTTTCATACGCCTAATATATAGAACTCAGTTCTATAGTTAAAGGGAGATCGCTTTGCTTTACGAAAGTACTTGTGGCTGCGGGCAAGCTCTGCATCATTGCCGCTCCCTAAAAAACCCATACGCCACCCGGTAATCGTCTTCCCGATCCACCGGGGTGAACGGCGGGTGAAAAGTCCGGGTGACCGTCCGGCGGCCATGGTCAATCGGCCAGCTCACGGTGATGGGGTCGCCGCTGTAGGTCAGCGCCGCTTCGCGGAAGTCGAGACTGGGCAACATAACCTTCAGCGCGTCGCGCAATTCCTTGGCGCCGGGGTCTTTGCGGGTGGTGGTCGGGAGGCGGCGACCGTGGGT
>JBATDL010000630.1:0-3945 GCA_049663445.1 Candidatus Competibacter sp. | reverse complement strand
GACCAGTACGCAGCCCACTCGCGGGTTGGGGTCGGTACCGTACAGGCCGCGCCGGGCCAGCGTCAGGGCACGCGCCATGTGGCGATAATCATCGGGGGACATCACTTGGAATCCACTGTGCCGGGCGGGGTCTGCAGCCGTTCGATTTCCTCGCGAAAGGCGTTTACATCCTTGAAGCTGCGATAGACCGAGGCGAAGCGGACATAGGCCACCGGGTCCAGACCGCGCAATTCTTCCATCACCCATTCGCCGATCTGTCGGCTGCTTAGCTCCCGTTCTCCTCCGGCACGGGCGCGGTTCTTGACGCGCAGCAGGGTCTCTTCGATGCGTTCGGCCCCGACCGGCCGCTTTTCCAGTGCTCGCCGCAAGCCGGTGCGCAATTTTTCCTCCAGGAATGGTTCGCGGCGGCCGTCGCGCTTGACCACCGGCGGCATCAACAGCTCCGCGACCTCGTGGGTGGTGAAGCGGGAGTTGCAGCGGGGGCATTCGCGGCGACGGCGCACTTTATCGCCTTCCGCCGACAGCCGCGAGTCAACTACCCGGGTATCAGGCGTACCACAAAACGGGCAATGCACCGCCGCCGTCTCGCGCGGGGAGAGCGATCAGCCGTAAACCGGGAACTTGGCGCACAGCTCGGCGACGTGGCCGCGCACCCGCTCGATCGTCGCCTCGTTGTCAAGATCGTCGAGAATGTCGCACATCCAGCCGGTCAGCTCGCGGCATTCCCGCTCTTTGAATCCTCGGGTAGTGATGGCCGGCGAGCCGACGCGGATACCGCTGGTCACGAACGGCGATTGCGGATCGTTGGGCACGGCGTTCTTGTTGACGGTGATCCAGGCCCGGCCCAGCGCGGCGTCGGCGGCCTTGCCGGTCAGACCCTTGGCGATCAGACTGACCAGGAGTAGATGGTTGTCGGTGCCGCCGGAGACGATGTCGTAGCCACGCTCGATAAAAACTTCGGCCATGGCGCGGGCGTTGGCGAGCACCTGTTTCTGATAGTCGACAAATTCCGGCTCCAGCGCTTCCAACAGGGCGACCGCCTTGGCGGCGATGACGTGCATCAGTGGGCCACCCTGGGTGCCGGGGAACACCAGCGAGTTAAGTTTCTTCTCGATCTCGGGGTTGGCGCGGGCCAGGATCAGGCCACCGCGCGGGCCGCGCAGGGTCTTGTGGGTGGTGGTGGTTACTACATCGGCGACCGGGATCGGATTGGGATAGATGCCCGCCGCCACCAGCCCGGCGACATGCGCCATGTCCACGAACAGATAGGCGCCAATCCGATCGGCGATGGTGCGAAACCGCTGCCAGTCCACCACCCGCGAATAGGCCGAAAAACCGGCGACGATCATTTTGGGTTTGCACTCCAGCGCCAGCCGTTCGACCTGGTCGTAGTCGATCTCGCCGGTGGCTTCGTTCAGGCCGTATTGCACCGCCTGGTACAGCCGGCCGGAGAAGTTGACCTTGGCGCCGTGGGTGAGATGGCCGCCGTGGGCCAGGCTCATGCCCAGCACGACTTCACCCGGTTCCAGCAGCGCCATGTAAACGGCGGCATTGGCCTGCGAGCCGGAATGCGGTTGCACGTTGGCGTAATCGGCGTGGAATAGTTGTTTGGCGCGGTCGATGGCCAGTTGTTCGGCAATGTCCACGAACTCGCAGCCGCCGTAATAGCGCTTGCCCGGATAGCCTTCGGCGTACTTGTTGGTCAGCACTGAGCCCTGAGCTTCAAGCACTCGCGGGCTGGCGTAGTTTTCCGAGGCGATCAGCTCGATGTGGTCTTCCTGACGCTGTTTCTCGCCCTGCAGGGCAGCCCACAACTCATTGTCAAACCCGGCGATCCGCATCTCTCGACTGAACATTCGCAACCTCTGCAAAAACGGGCGCCCGCTGCTTTGGAGAAAAGCGCGGGCGGGTTGTGGAAAGTTGCCGATGATACTCGATGTGGCCAGCGGATGGCAGGAGATTCACCGGCGGAGGCAACGGGCGCGGGCCGAATCGATCAGGACATCGGGGTTTCCAGAAAGGAATCCACCACGGCGGTCCAGGCCTTGGCGACGTTGCGCAGATCATAACCGCCGCCGCCGACGCCGAGAATGCGGCCTTCGGCGAATTCCTCGGCGATTTGGCACAAACCTCGAGCGGCGCGACTGTGGGCGCGGGCGGTGTAGTGTAAGTGCGCCAAGGGATCACCATCCAGCCCATCGGCGCCGCAGTTCATGATCACGAACTGTGGTTCCCACTGGCGCAAGAATCCTTCGACCTTGTCCCACATCATCATGAAATCGTCGTCGGCCGACAGCGGCAGCAGCGGAATGTTGAGCTTGCGGCCCTTGGCCGCGCCTTTGCCAACTTCATGCGAAAAGCCGCTCTGCGGAAAGTTGTAGCGACCATCCTCGTGGATATCGGCGAAGATGACGGTCGGATCGGACTCGAAGGGATAAAACACCCCGTCGCCGTGATGCGCGTCGATATCGACATAGGCGATGCGCTCCAGGCCGTATTCCTGTTGCAGGATTTTGATGGCTACGCCGACATCGTTGAACACGCAAAAACCGGCGGCGGTGTCGGGCATGCTGTGATGCAGTCCGGCGATGGGCACGAAGGCACGCCGGACCTCGTTGGCCATGACTCTGCGAGCCGCATCAACTACCGTGCCGACCACCACGGCGGCGTCCTCAAACACTCCCTTATAGGCCGGGGTGTCGCCATAATCCAGCAAACCTTCCCCCACCTCGGAATAGGCTTTGACCTTCTCGACGTAGCTGGGGGTGTGGAACAGCCTGATCTGCTCCTCGGTGGCGGTAGCGGGAGGCAGCACGCGCACCTGGTAGTCGAAGTGGCGGATGAGCATCTCATCCCAGAAGGCGTGGATGCGGTTCTCCCCGAACGGGTGGTCTTCGAACCCGTAGCGGCCCAGTTCCTCACCGGTGTATACAGCCACCGTTCTGCTTCGCGCCATTACTCTCGATCCTCGTTGGGGGCGGTCGGTTTCGCAGCGCGGTATCATAGCCGAACTTGACATAAATATGACGTCCCGATCGGCCAAAATTCAACCGGGCGCGGGTCGCCATATCCATTCCCGTTTCCATCAGGAGGATCGATGTCCGCAAGTACACAACAAGGGCGTGATATTTTCCCGCGCGATCGCCAGCCGACAGTCCGTATTCTGGCCATGCCGGCCCACACCAATCCCAATGGCAACATCTTCGGTGGCTGGATCATGGCGCAAATGGATATTGCCGGCAGCGTGGTGGCGGTGGAGTACGTCAGCGGCCGGGTGGCGACCGTGGCGGTGACCTCGATGGAATTTCACCGGCCGGTGTTCGTCGGCGATCTGGTGAGCTGTTTCGCCCGGATTCAAAAAGTCGGTTCGACTTCGATCACCGTCAAGGTGGAGGTGTTCGTCCAGCGCGCTCGCGACGGCAAGCTGCTGGCGGACAAGGTGACCGAGGCGGTCATCGTCTATGTGGCCGTCAACGACGACGGTTCACCGCGCAAGCTGCCGGAGCGGGGGCCGGATTTCAAACAGTATTGGTAAGCCGACCCTCAGCTTGGGTCGGTCGCGCCGTAGCCGCCGCCGCCCGGCGTTTCAATCGCGAAGACATCCTCCGCCCGCACCGCCGCCCGCGCCGTGCCGGGTAATTCCTCGATCTCCCCATCCGCGCGTTCCACCGCATTGCGTCCGACCCGGCCCGGCGCGCCGCTGGCCAGTCCGTAGGGCGCGATCCGGCGGTGGCCGGACAGAATCGCGGCGGTCATGGGTTCCAGAAAACGAATGCGGCGGATGACCCCGTCGCCGCCACGCCAGCGGCCCGCGCCGCCGCTGCCGGCGCGGATGGCGAATTCCTCCATCCGTACCGGGAACCGCCATTCCAGTACCTCCGGGTCGGTCAGTCGGGAGTTGGTCATGTGGGTATGCACCGCTGAGGCGCCGTCGAAGCCCGGTCC
>JBATDL010000629.1:0-2466 GCA_049663445.1 Candidatus Competibacter sp. | reverse complement strand
GCTCGGGAAGGCGGCGAACACGCATGCGCCGGTGCCGGTCAAGCATGCCGGCCCGTGCCGCGCCAGCCAGGCTGCGGCGGCGGCGACTTCTGGATAGCGACGGTGGACCACCGCCTCACAATCGTTGCCACCAGTGCCCATCATGAAGTCAGCTATTGTGATTAGCGATGAGTTTCTTGTCAATTCCGGATCGCCGAATACCGCCCCAGTGGCAACATGACAGGCCGGTGCCAGCACCACGAACCAGGGTTCATCCAGATCCAGCGGCGTCAGCCGTTCGCCGACGCCTTCCGCCCAGGCCGCCCAGCCATGCACGAACACCGGTACGTCGGCGCCCAGCCTCAGTCCAAGTTCGGCCAGTTCCGCCAGCGTCAGCCCGGTTCGCCAGTAGTGGTTGAGCGCGACCAGCGTGGTGGCGGCGTCGGAGCTGCCGCCACCCAGACCGCCGCCCATGGGCAAGCGTTTGTCGATGCGGATGCGCACGCCCTGATCGACGCCGGTTGCCTGTTGCAGCAGATGGGCGGCGCGCAAAGTTAGATCGGCCTCCGGCGGTACACCGGTAACCTCGCCATCGCGTGTGATCGTGCCATCGTCGCACGGCTCGAACCACAGCCAGTCGCAGCGCTCCAGAAACTGGAACACCGTCTGCAACAGGTGGTAGCCATCGTCGCGCCGGCCGACGATGCGCAGCATCCGGTTGAGTTTGGCCGGAGCCGGCCAGGCGGCAGGATCGAGTGTTACAGCGTCCATTGCTCGATCACCAGTTTGACGCTGAGATCCTGTCGCCGGGCGACGATACGCTCGGGCAGGTCGAGGTTGAAAACGGAGGTCGGGGCATAGGAGGGATATTCGATCACCCAGCCGTTCTGTTCCAGCCGGGTCAGCCGGCCGGCGGCATCGGTTTGCAGGAGGGAGGTCGGACCTGGCGCCGGCAGGCCGCGCACCCAGTAGCGCAGGCCGGTCACCGGCAGGCGCAGGCCGAGCGTTTGCTCCAGCAGGACATCGGGATCGGGCGCGGTCCGGTGCTGGCCATCCTGGGTTTGGATGCTAACCTCACGTTCGTCGCCCTGGATCGTGACCCGGCCCTGGCCAAGCGGGCCGATGATGTCGATGCGGTAAGTGGGATCCTGCTGTGCCCACTGGAAGCTGGCGTGCCAACCGTCCTGGCCACTGATCACGCCGATGCGCCCGTCGACTTGCCACTGCGTCAACCGGGTCAGGGTGGACTGGCGGGCGGCCCAGGCACCCTGGTCGGTAAGCGGCGGCGTGGCAGGGGGAACCGCGCAGCCGGCCGACAGGACGGCCAGTAGCGCCATCAGGACCGTGACTCGGGGTCGTGGCGCACGCCAGCGGGACCCGTGCGGCATCCGCAGCGCTTTCACCACCCCAACCGCTCTTGTAGCTTACGCAAATGCGAGCTATCCGGCGTTTTGGTCAATGCCTCCCGCCAGATTTTCTTGGCTTCCTCGCGCTGGCCGCTGGCCCACAGCACTTCGCTGAGGTGCGCGGCGATTTCCGCGTCTGGATTCTTTTGGTAAGCCTGTCGCAAGTACTGCAATGCCTTGGCGTTATCGCCCAGCCGGTACTGCACCCAGCCCATGCTGTCGAGCACAGCGGGATCGTCGGGCAGCAAGACCAGCGCCTGCTCGATATAGCCCAGTGCTTCCTGGTGGCGGTCGGTGCGATCCGCCAGGGTGTAGCCGAGTGCATTGAGCGCCTGGCCGTTCTTGGGGTCGCTGGCGAGAATGGCGCGCAGGTCCCGTTCCAGTACGTCAACGCGGTCGAGTCGCTCAGCCACCAGCGCCCGGGCGTACAACAGTTCCTTGTCGTTGGTGTGCAGGGCCAGCGCCCGATCCAGCGTATCGAACGCTTCTTGATAATGCTCCCCCTCTCGCAGCGCCTCGGCTTCGGCCAGATACAGATTGATGCTGTTTTTCGGGTCCTTGCGGCGCAGCGTGCCGAAATGCTGGCTGACGGCGGTGGTATCGCCGGCCTTGGCCAGAACCACACCTATCCGCATCTGGGCGGTGAGGTAGCGGTCATCGCTGGTCACCCGCTCGTACCACTCGTTGGCCTTGGCGTAATCGCCGCGCTGTTCTTCGATCCGGCCCAGTTCGAAGTAGGCGTCGGCCAGGCGGGTGTTGCGCTTGATCAAGTCGAGAAAATAACTCTCGGCCAAGTCGAATTGGCGGGTTTCGGTCGCCAGTACGCCGAGGGCGTACAACGAATCGGTGTCCTTGGGATTCTGGTTGAGCAGGATGGCAAACTCGCGGCGGGCCTTGTCCAACTGGCCGGCATCGACCAGCAGCCGGGCATAATCCATCCGCAGGTTGCGCTCGCGCGGCATGGCGCGGACCGCTTTGGCGAGCCCGGCCAGCGCCGCGTCCTTTTCCCCCTGATCCAGCAGGAGGCGGGTGCGCAGCAGGTGGGCGGAGACTAGCTTGGGGTCGCGAGCCAGCGCATCCT
>JBATDL010000628.1:0-4318 GCA_049663445.1 Candidatus Competibacter sp. | reverse complement strand
TTTCGCGGTGTCTTCAAGAGTGCCTCAGTATTACGCCAGTGACCTTAACGCGGTTTTCCGTTCTACTGGACCTCCAACCCCAGATTTAGGCTAACGGAATTTTATCGGGTTTGGGCTTACAACCCCATCTAGACACGATTTGCCCGATAAGTTTTATTAAACGCCATCCTTCAACAAGAGATTAAATTTATGAAACGCAATGAGTTTGAAAAAATCATAAAGCGACTGGATGGGCTTTGGACTGGATTTGGTGGTGTATTTAAGATTACACGGGAAGATATCGATGCTGTTATACCACATTTGGCTAAGGCGATGATTAAACGTAATGTTATAAATAACAGTATATTCAAGCATGATGATGTTTCATTACCAGAGCTAAAGGACGCGGTAAAAAAAGTTATTTACGTCTATCATTATTATAAATGGTGTATGGATGATTCATTATTTTCACTTTTGTGCTGGACATTGCATTCTGGTTCAAAAACACATCGTAGCCAACAAAAAGAAAAGTCTAAAATCGATATTGGTGCGTTTTTAGAAGCATTACACGAAAGAGCAAAAGGAAAACCCATAGCCGCTGCTAAATTGGCAAGGCTTTTATCGGTTTCTCCTACAACAATACGCCGATGGCGTAAACATCCTGACTATCAGGATAGACTACGAATGCCTATCGACGATCAAGATATGATTAATCGGGCTGATGAGTTTTTAAATGGGCATACCAATACTAGGGCAGCGACCAAAGTAAACTTTGGTGTCTCTGAATTAACCTAAGCATAGCTCTATTTTATTAACCGCTGACCGAGCGAAATGGAATCTTTTCGCTCGGTATCAGGAGTTCCTATAAGCGGCTTTCCTTCGGCAAAACGCGAGGAAGGCCACATCCGGCTTTTGCGGTATTCCCTTCTTTTCGATCCATTCGCGCCATTGTCGTTCCAGTTCGTACACGTCCCAGCCCGGCGCGGCTTTTCTCGCCATTTCGTAGGTTGAGGTCCGCAGGTGCGGCCCGGTGTTCCCTTCATAGATTGGCAACGGCAGCAACAGCGGTTCCGGCGCAGGATTATTCTTGAGATGGGGTAAGGCCGGAGGCGGCAATTGCGCGACATGCGGCTTGCTGGGCTTGAGCAGCAAGCCCCGTTCTCCCTCCTCGACATTGGCTTCCGGGTAAAGGGTTAGAATTTTCCGAAGGTGTTGGAGAAAGGCCGCCTTGAAGTCTCTTTCACGGCCATAATCCGCACCGAATTGTATTTGCAGGACAGCCCACGGAATCTCTGTAGGCTTACGCAGATAGGACATGCGGTAAGTGAGCCAGCAGTAAATATCTAGCGCCATCGGCGACCGCTTGAGGGCCTTGAGCGCCCGCATGTCTATCGGAATAGGGCGGTCAATAATCTCATTGAAAAAGCTATTACTGAGTGTCACTGTGGATTTCCAGAGCGGCATCTGGTCCGGTGTTTTTGGATTCCACCACAAGGAATATTTTTCAACGATATTAAGATTTCCGCCCTCTTCATGCGTTTTGTCTTCGTATCGGCAAGATACCGTCGAGCAGAAAAGGCGTGTCGTTTGATTGCGGAATCTCGTGATGTCTCCTCTTTCCCCACCGCGCCGCGCTAAGCCTAGTCCTGTCATGAACGCCGACAGGGTTGGGCCAAGCTCCAGCACTGGTGAACGGGTACGCACAGCCTCCGTGGTTATCCACGACAACAACAAGCGCGGAATGGAGCCGTAGGGCAATCCGACATGCCGGGGTGACATCATGGTGAGGGTGAAATGCCCATTCTGGCGGGTGAATTCATTATCGGAAGGGGCTTTGTGCGGCATGGTGGCTTGCGTCAGGGCGCGGGCGATGAAACCGACCACCCCAGCCCGCCGTGCCTCTTCCGCCTCGATTACCAAAGCATGTCTTACAAACTGGTCAAGATCATCCTCATCGTCGCTCATGGCCCCTTCTTCCTACCGCCCTTTTGAGGAAAAGCATAGGCCAATCTTATCCACAGGAAGCAGGGGATTTTGAAAGTTATCCGCGCTGAAACGGTCGCGCTTTGAGGGTGTTTTTGCGCTGAAACGGTCGCGCTTTTGCGCTGAAACGGTCGCGCTTCGCCGCAAAAAAATTCGCGCAAATTTTTGTTTTTAAACGAATTTTTCGCCGTTTTTCCGTCCCTCCCTATAGTACCCTGTATTTATAAAAAAACCCTGTAGTTGGGGAACGCGGTTGGTGGAAAACTCGCCAATCGCGGAAAGTCGCCCCGCGAAAACCCAAAAACCGGTTCGGCAAGGGGGTGAAGGCTGGACCGTTCGGGGTCAACCGGGAACCTTGGTGGAGGCTCAAGCTTCCCGAAAGGCATTCGGGGGGAGGAACTGACCGGTCAGGGGCAAGACCCCTTGTCCGGTTTGGACGGTAGGAAAGAAAAAATGGCAAAAATTGGCAAATATCGCCATAATGGAAGAAAGCAGGGCTTTCAGGAGGAGCAAAGACCATGACCACACTCAACATCTCGCTACCGGAGCAGATGCGCAGTTTCATCGAAAGTCAGGTCAGCAAGGGGTTTTACAGCACCGCGAGCGACTATATCCGGGACTTGATCCGGGATGACCAGAAGCGCAAGGATCAAGCAAAACTGGAATCGCTTCTGCTTGAAGCCCTGGAAGGGGACGACCCCCAGGAATTCGCCCCGGAGTTTTTCGAGCGGTTGCGCGAACGCGCCCGGCAGGCGATCAAGGCCAAGGAAGGCAAGACCTCGTGAGACAGGGCCATGTTTACCGGCGAGCGAAGGTCGAACAGGACATTCTCGAACACTTCGAGTATCTCTTGGGGGAGCGCCCGGAAGCTGCTTTGCGCTTCTTGGAAGCCGTCGAGGCGGCTTTCACGCGATTGGCCGGAATGCCTTTGATCGGGGTCGCTCGACCGTTCAACGGGCCAAGGTTGGAAGATATCCGGATGTGGCCGGTTCCGGGCTTCGAGAAATTCCTGATTTTCTATCGACCGCGCCCGGATGGGATCGAGGCCATGCGCGTGATTTACGGGATGCGCGACATTCCGGCGCTCATGGCAGATTGGGAATACTGATTTTTGCCCCTAGGAAGCCCGTGGAGGCGTTTTCAGGCTTTCCCCCTCAGGATTGACCATGCCCGAGCCAAACGCCCCTCAGCGGCCTTCTGTGGGGCCGTGGCGCGTTGATCGGTTAACAGCAAGGTCAACTTGCGCCGCTCCTCGTTCTCGGCATCGAGGCGGCGGCTCAAATCCCGGTTCAGTTCCCGTTCCCGGTCAAGCTGTTCCCGAAGATGGCGGATTTCCTGCTCCAGCAAGGCGTTCTGGGCAGGGTTTTCAGGCATTCTGTTTTGTTCTTTTTTCCGTTCTTGCGTGTTCTGTTTGGCAAAGACCCGGAACAGTTCGGCGGGATCAATTTCCCATTCCCCCTTATCGTTCCTTTTGCCGCTTAGCCGCCCAGAATGCAGGGCGTTCGAGATGACGCTTTTGCTTTTCCCCGTTTCCTTGGCTGCTTGCCCGAGGCTTAAGTACATGGCGTTCTGACTCCCGTTCTCTAGGGTACTGAATCGTTCTTTTTTGCGTTCTCAGAACGGTACAGGCAGAACACCCCATCATCAACAGAAAAACGGCCCGCTCTAGTCTTGTGAACTGGAGCGAGCCGTCATCACCATCGGCGGCCATCGGGTTCCCACCCTGTACCGCACTCCAGACCTAGCACAGCATCACCGGAGAATAAATATCCGGGGGGAGCGCGAGGGGGGAACGCCCTCGCAGGGTGGCCGCGTGCTGGAAACGATCCCGTGACCCGCGGCGGTTCAAGGCCACCACGAAACACCACACCCCCCGAAACCCGACCCATGGGAGGGCGCACTTTTGGGTTTCTGCGAAACCCGCCAGTGCGAAACAGCGCGGGCGTAAGGGGAAACGCGGGCCAACACGGGCGCGATTTGGGGAACCGGCAAGCCAGCAGAGGGGGCGGAGGCAGGGACGGCGGGCGAAAGTCTGACCCGGCGAAGGCGTCAGCCAAAGCAGGGAAGTGCGCACTTATACATCGCTAGCGCGATGTGTGCGCGTGCCGGAAAACCCGGTGTTGGGAGCGGGTAGCAAGATGTGTTTTTGTAAACAAAAACCCCCTTGGCAAGGGGGCGCGGCCCCCGTTGCATCCCCCGGCAAGTGCCGGTTTTCTGTGGACAAACGTTTGTCCACCCTGTGTCTGCCGCGACCGCGCGGGCAGACTGGAAACGTGGCGATTTATAGCTTGCATTTGCGCAGTGTCGGCAGGACCACCCACGCGCCCCGGACGGCGGGCGCGCATCTTCGCTACAT
>JBATDL010000627.1:0-7896 GCA_049663445.1 Candidatus Competibacter sp. | reverse complement strand
AGGTCAGTCCCTCTTTTCCCTTCCCGCCTTATCCGGAGAGGCGGCTTACAGTGGTTTGAGCCCAGTGCCGCTTTGAAAGTATGCGTCGAATTTTTCAGAACATCAGTTCTTGCGCCACCGTTTCAATCGCCTCTTCGGAAAGTTCCATCAGTCCCTCAAGAAACCCATACAGCAACAAGCGGTCGCAAAAAACGTTCACCCGGCGAGGAACTCCCTTGGTATGTCGGTGAATCGCCGCGTGCGCACGGTCGCTAAAGCCCGGCTGACCCTCCATCCAACCTACCACACCCAAGCGATGCTCGATGTACTCGCGGGTTTCCAGCTCGCTCAGCGGGGTCAAGTGACAGGAAGCAATAACTCGTTGCCGCAATTGCTCCATGCTGGGGTCTTGCAGGGTTTGACGAAACTCCTCCTGCCCCAGCAAAAAACTTTGCAGCAACGGCATGGCGGCCGCCTGAAAATTCGACAGCATCCGCAGTTCTTCCAAGGAGCGCACCGGCAGATTCTGCGCCTCGTCCACCACCAACAACACCCGCCGCCCCTGCCGAGCGTGACCGCGCAGAAAATCCTCGAAATGCTTCAGCAAAGCGGCTTTGCCTACATCCTCATAAGGCAGACTAAATGCGGCTGCCACACTGCGCAACAACTCATCAGCTTCCAGTTGGGTCGTCACCAGTTGGGCAGCAACTACTTGGCTGGAATCCAATTCGGCGAACAGATTGTTAACTAGAGTGGTCTTACCGGTTCCGATACCGCCGGTAATGACGATGAAACCCTCGCCTTGACTCAGGCCGTAGCTCAGATAAGCAAGCGCCCGGTTATGAACGCTGCTGCCGAAAAAGAAGCGAGGATCGGGGCTGAGTTGGAAAGGCTTGGCGCTGAAACCGTAATAATTAATGTACATTGAGGTTCATTTCAAAATTTCATGCTGAAGCGAATATTGAACCGGTTTTCACGAAAGCCCTGATCGGCGGGATCGGCATCGTTCCGGTAATAGCGATAACTGATCAGGCCACCCGTATCCGGCGAAAACATCCGAGCCAACCCGATGACCGATAACCAGTATTCATTTTGCTGATCAGAGCTCAAGTTATCATGTCCCCAACCAGCCCCTAAAAAAGAAGCGGTACGCGGTGCAAACCGCCACGTCCAAAGTGCGCCGATACCGTAAATGTCTTCGTTTTGAGTAGGGTCTTGAAACTCACGGTTATCGCTGAAAGCGGCAAAAGCCAAACCGGTATGGCTGCGTAGATAGGTCACGCTAAAATTGAAATATTTGCGCAAAAACTGTTCATTGGTCAGCCCTAACGAATCGCTGGGGATAATTTGACTCGGGCTATCGAGGGCGATCGGCTGGCCATCCGGCCCAATCCCTGTCAAATTATTGCTTGCCAACTGCTGGGAGGTGGTTACTTCTTGGGTGTAACCCGCCGACCAAACACTGAAACGAGCCCGGTGACTGAATGAACTGTTCCAATATACACCAGGACTATAACCGACCCCTTGATAGGCGCGGCTAATTATTAGGCCAGTGCGCTGCGAAGGGTTCCACTGTATGGTTGCATTATTGTAATTTAATCCATACAAACCAGTGAGAGAGTAATAACGGTTTGGTTTCCACGTAGCGCCCAATCCCCAGTAAGGGCCATTGGTATTATCGGTGAAAGTAGTGGATTGATTGTTGACGTAACCCGCTTCAGCCACCAACGCCCAAGCTTTGCTCAACCGGTAATCTAATCGCCCAGCTATCTTCTCCTGCTGATCGTTTCCGTCACCCTGAATGCCATTATTATTCTGCTGGCCATCCTGCTTTAGATAAAAATAGTTGAGATTCCATTTCAATACATCAAAATTGTGGCCACTGTTTAAATTGAAATTAACTGAATTGATTTGGCTATCAAATAATCCTTCTTGCTCGTCGATTGCGCTGTCGGATCCACTGTAGCTAATGTTCTCATAGCGGTAACGCAGCAGCACCTCCGCCCAACCACCCATATTCTGACGCCAATAGGGACTGACACCGAAATTAGATTGGGTTGTTTGGTTGTCGGTCAGGGCGATGTTACTAAAGATACCAACTGGACTTAATATATCCGCAGCTCTAGGTAACATATCCAAAGCTATGTTGTTAAATAGCCCGAGATTAGACAGTGAACCTCCGCTTGATCCCAAACCGCCAGCATCAACCCGTCCACCGGAAACGATCGGGATTTGCGAAACTGAGCCATACATATCTAGAAATAAGTTATTCTGATACAGTTCGGCAGTTCCAAATGCCAGTAGATTATTGTCAATTTTGTTGGCATCGCCATTATCAGAGTAAAACAAACCTTGGGCGGTATAATCCAAGCGAAGATTCAACCGTCCACCCTGCTTGCGCACGGAAATACCGGGATCCACCTGAAAAACCATGTCTCCCTTGGTATCTTCTGGCACTAAATTAATATTATCAGAGTAGGTGGCCCCCACACTAATTCGCGGGACCACCTGCCATCCCCTCACCAAATAGCCGTCAGCTTCTTGCGCGTCACAGTCAGGGTTGAAACCTATCAGCGACAACAACGCCACCAGCAGCACGCTCGACAGTTTTATCCACTCAAAACACCAGCAGACTGGGCCATGGTTCGCGGGTTTTATCATTATTCCGGGTACCCACTGACCCCTGCTTCACCATGACTTGGCACTGCTCTCACCCCTACCACCCTCATCTCCCATACCGTAGCCATACCCATAATAATCCAAACCCAAAAAGCCACGAGTTTTGTTAAGAACGAAACCAACAATCTGATTGGGATCGAGAAGAGCTAGGGCTTCCTTAACCTGAGATTGCTGGGTACGTTCGGCCTCAACCACCATAACCACTTGACCCATCAGGCGCGCCACCACGCTAGCCTCTGTGGTCGCCAGCAACGGCGGGGAATCGAAAATGACCACACGATCAGGATAACGGCGACTCATTTCCGTCACTAATCGCCGCATGTTCTCACCGGCCAGCAGTTCAGTGGACAGATGATGCCTGCTGCCGGCGGGCAGGATAGTCAAAGAAGGCACGTTGGTATCCACCAATACGTCGGCTAAATCCAGTTGGTCGTCGACCAGAAAATCTACTAGCCCCCGTTCAGCTTCGAATCCCAGCATTTTCGCCACGTTAGGCTTGATTATATCGGCATCCACCAGCAAAACTGTCCGATTCCGCTCGGTAGCGATGCTCAAAGCCAGATTGCAAGCCGTGAAGGTTTTACCCTCGCCGGGACGGGTGCTCGTCACTACAATCAAGCTGGCATGTTCGGTGACCATGGCTCCCTTGCCGTCGATATTCATGAGCAGGGGGCGTTTGATATGACGATACTCTTCCTTGATGCGGCTGCGGTGGCTATCCGGCACCAGCAGACCCGCCGCCTGAATCCGTTGGAAATCCAGCATCACCGAACGTTGAGTTCGCTTGACTGCGGCAACAACCGGTTCGCTGGCAACCTCACTTGGTGGGGCCTTTTCCAAATCGGCAACGACTCTCTCGGCCATGTCATTCTTTACGGGGAGAGCGGAAGTTTTCGCTACCAACGGCGCCACCGAACCCAGCGGCCGACCGAGCATGGCTTTTTCGATACTATCCATTCACGCTCTCCAACAACCGCCCCACGCGGTCACAGAAAACCAACCCCTTTCACGATGCCGATCAAACCAGCGTAAAATACCAGCAGCATCCCGCCCAAAGAGGCGTACGCAACCGCCAACCACCGCTCACGGCGCAAGGCTGGCGGCGACAGCATGATGCCGACGCTGCCAAATACCGGAACACCCGTACCTTCCATAAGGCTGCGGCGGCTATCGAAGGTTGGCCAGAGCTGCGAGAGTAGAAACGCCAGCCCCACTCCAGCGCCCAAACCGGCTCCCAGCACCAAGGTCATTAGCAGCAGTCTCTTTGGTCCCGTTGGTTTAATGGGCACCCGAGGTGGGTCGACTACCCTGAAACGAACTTCCTGCTTGGATTGCTCGGCTCGCTCGGACAACCTGAGCGCCTCCCGTCGGGATACCAGATCATCGTGCTTCTTGCGGTCGATATCGTAGTCGCGGTTCAGCGCCGCCAGTTCGGCCTCGACCCGAGGCAAGACGTTCACTTGATTCTGCAGCTCCCTATATCTCCTTTTATATTCATCGACCCGGACCTGTAGCGAAGCAATGTTCGCTTCTTCCTCGGCCAACTTGATTTTTAGTTCGTCAAGGAAAGAGTAATTTTTCGGGCCTCGCGCGCCACCGCCATTACTTTCAGCAAGGCTGGCCGTGTATTGAGCGCGTTCCTGTTCGCGCTGCTTCTTAAGATCGGCGATGGTTTTCCGCAGGATACTGACGTCCGGGTGCCTGTCGGTGTACTGGACCAGCAGATCACTCAGCTTCTGTTCCAATCCCTGGATGCGTCCGTCGATAGGCAGGACTATCGTTTGTTCACCCTCACCCTTAAGCTGCCGCTGCAGCGATCTATCAAGCTCCTGTTGCAAAGCATTGCGGCGCTTTTCCGCTTGGGCCAGCTCCAGTCGGGCCATTTCCAGACCTGCCATCGCTTGTTGAATACGAGCGTTATAGGTCTGGCCTTCCGAAGGCATTAAACCAATATTTTTGAGCTTGAAATCCTTCAGGCGACTCTCTGCTTCGGCGAGCCGATTCTCATATTCGTTTATCTGCTTTTCCAAAAAAAATTGGGCAACATCAGCATCCGGATGGGCCTCGCTCAAGTTATCTTCAAATACTTTTACTACAGCCTGAACTACGCTTTTGGCCTGTATTGAATCACGGTCTTCGAAAGTAATTTTGTACAGGTTTTCCTCTTTTGGACCAATCTGCTGTAACGTAATTTGTTGTTGCAATTTACTGACCAACCGATCCAATGCTTCAGGATCACCTATTCGTGTATCCGGATATGATAATTGGATAATCCGTTCTAAGTTTGGACGGCTAAGCAGAGTTCGCGCCACCAAACCAACTTGTGCATTAGGATCGACATCTACGGTTAATCCTTTTAGCAGAGGCTGCAAAACAGACTGGTTGTCCACAAACACCCGCGCCGAAGCTTCATATTGGTCGGGTAGCTCAAAAATTACTATCCAGCCAATCACGCAAATTAGCCACGCACACCCCAAAGCATACCATCGATGGCGCCAGACACCTCGCAAATAGCCCAGCACCAGCTCGACTATGTCGTTCATAAGTACACGCCCCGTGAACTTGTCTGTGCTGCCGGCTTAGAACCAAGACTCCGGGATGATCAAGATATCACCCGGTAATATATCCACGTTTGCGGAAATATCGCCGTTGAGCAAATCATCCAGACGGACCTCGTACTCATTTTGTTTGCCATCCTCCATCCGGACCAACTTTGTTTTATTTCCAGCGGCGAACTCATTCAAGCCACCGACCGTAATCATTACGTCCAGCAAGGTCATTTGCCGTCGGTAGGCGATGGCTTGCGCGTTGGCTTTCCCGCTTTGCGAACTGCTCGCCTGTCCGCCTCGCGATCCAGCCACCTGACCGATCACCCGAACCTGCTCGCTGTACGGTCCGATCCCGCCCGCGACGATTACGGTGACGATCGGCTGGCGGATGTAAGTTTCCAGCGCTTTTTCCAAATCCTTCGCCAGTTGGGCGGACGTCTTGCCGCTGGCCTGTAGATCTTCCACCAACGGTGTGCTGATCTTACCATCCGGGCGAACGGTCACGGTCTGTGAGACTTCCGGATTGCGCCAGACGAAAATCTGAAGCTGGTCGCCAGGACCGATCAGGTAACTGTAGGTCTCCGGTGAAGTCGTCTGGGAACCATATCGTGTCGAAGGTGGCAGGCCCGGCTGCTTGGCGCAAGCGCCGAGAACGAGCACAACCGCCAATATCCCCATACACGCCTTAGCCCTGAATGTTCCAAGCTCTCGCATATTTACCACAACCTATTGATGATAAAAATATTACACAGCGCCGTCGCTCTGACTTCGCGGCCGGGCAGGCCACTTGAGACCACCGCCCCACTCTCAAATCCGCAACGCTCTGTCGGTAAGGAACTTCAAATGCCGCACCGCAGTCTCTTTTGTGCAACCAATTTGATTATGGTAGTCGCTGACACATTCTTCAGTCTACAGCTACAGCCACAACAACCCCGACAGATTTAATGGACCCCGCAGACGCCTTCATCGCGATTCGCAACCTGGCCAAACACTACACGGAAGGCGACCTGCGGCGTACCATCTTCGCTGATTTGACCCTGGACATCCCTCGCGGCCAGTTCGTCGCCCTGCTGGGTCAGTCCGGTTCCGGCAAATCCACCCTGCTCAACCTGCTCGGCGGCATCGATCTACCGGATGCCGGACAAATTCGCATCGACGACCGGTTGCTGACCGATTTGAGCGAAGCCGAACGTACCCGATTTCGCCGCCGTCACGTCGGTTTCGTCTTCCAATTTTTCAACCTGATTCCGACTCTGACCGCCGGCGAAAACCTGCTCCTGCCCCTGGAGTTGAACGGGCTGGCGAGCCCGGATCGGCGCGACCGGGCCATGGAGTTGCTGGATAACGTCGGGCTGGGCAACCGCCGCCACAGTTTCCCGGAACGGCTGTCCGGCGGTGAACAGCAGCGGCTGGCCATCGTCCGGGCCTTGGTCCACGATCCACTGTTATTGCTGGCCGACGAACCCACCGGCAACCTCGATGCCACCACCGGCGAGCGAATCCTGGATCTGCTGCTCACCCTGCACCAGCGAGCGGCCACCACCATCGTCATGGTCACGCACAGCCGGGAGGTGGCCGCCCGCGCCGACCGAATTCTAGTGCTGGACAGCGGGCACATCCGGGAAACGCAACAATAATGACGCCATTACTCTGGCGGGCGCTGCTGCGGCACCCGCTGCGGCATCCCTGGCAACTGGGATTGACGGTGCTCGGCATCGCATTGGGGGTGGCGGTAGTGCTGGCGGTGGATCTGGCTAACACCAGCGCCCGGCGCGGTTTTGAACTGGCCATGAACCGCATCACCGGCCATGCCACCCACCGTATCCTCGGCGGACCGCAAGGCGTGGCTGAAACGATTTATACCCAGCTGCGGGTCGAGCACGGCATCCGGCCAGCCGCTCCGGTGGTGACCGGCTACCTGCCCCACGCCGACCATCCGGGGCAATTGTTGCAAATCCTTGGCGTCGATCCGTTCGCGGAAGCGCCCTTTCGCGATCTTGCCGCCGACCTCACCGGCGGCGATTTCGATTTGCGTGCCCTGCTGCTGAAGCCAGACGCCGCCCTGTTACCGGAGGCGCTGGGCGCGGAGGTCACGCTGAAACGCGGCGGACGACGCTTGATCCTGCACCGCGCTGGCACGTTGCGGGGGGCGGCTTTTGAGGGGCTGATCATCACCGACATTGCCACGGCGCAAACCTTGCTGGGCCGTCCCGGCCGCTTGGACCACATCGATTTGATTCTGCCGAAAGGTCCGGCCGGCGAGCGCCTGGCAACCGAACTCCGCGCCTGGCTGCCACCGGACTTACGGCTGGAACGCCCGGCCGAGCGCAACCAGGCAACGGCCAACCTCAGCGCCGCCTTCTCGCTCAACCTGACCGCCATGAGCCTGCTGGCGCTGGTGGTGGGGATGTTCCTGATCTACAACGCCATGACCTTTTCAGTGGTGCAACGCCGCGCCTTGCTGGGCCTGTTGCGGGCCTTGGGCGTCAGCCGCCGGGAGTTGTTCGCCGGCGTGCTGGGCGAGGCGCTGTTACTGGGTCTGGCGGGCACGCTGCTCGGCGGCGTGCTGGGGGTGTGGCTGGGGTCGGGACTGGTGCATCTGGTAACCCGCAGTATCAACGACTTGTACTTCACACTCAGCGTCCGCGAATTGGCGATCACGCCGTGGTCGCTGGCCAAGGGCACGGCG
>JBATDL010000626.1:0-3406 GCA_049663445.1 Candidatus Competibacter sp. | reverse complement strand
ATGTAAAGGCGGTCGTGGGCAACCTTGAACGCCAAGTTGCTTGGATCAACTCCAAGCTGCTTAAATAAGGCGTTGAATTTAAAATCACCACGCGCTTTTTCGGTGTCGACATAACGAGCATCGTCAGCATTCAACGGCTCATCGAATTTCAGCTTTTCGGACACTTCCCAAAGTGTTTGCGGAGGCTGGTACATAGAAACAGTGGCTATCTCTTGTGAGGTGGTTGAATCGTTGCCGGGCGGTGGGCGGCGACACCCTGTACGCTACCTTGGCGTAAATTATACGCTCTGCCGGTGGTAACAAAGAGAGTCGTCGATGAGGCGAGCCATCCTCCTCAACGGCTGCGGTTCGTGCCAATGCTGGCGCGATCGATCCGCGTGCCCTGACGATCGCGATGGCGCGCTTTTGAGGAACCTTGCTGTCACTATTCCAAGGATAGTGTGTTGCGCGACGGTCGGCGGGGATGATCCTGCCGTCGCTGCCCGGAAAGGGACTTATTCTCGTGGTCAGGGTTCTCATGAATGATGAATGGATCATGCAACGATCACGGGCCGCCGCGACCGCTCGGTCCGGCTCCACTATTCAAACAGGATTGCTATAGTGCGGGACGGCTCGCCGTTGTACCGTGCAGTGAAGCGACCCGACGATGACGCCACAACCTTGCCCGGTGAACCCAACCCAATGCGCCTGATCCCTCAACTCGGTATCGTGGTTCTGCTGGCCGCTCTGGCGGCCGGTGGCGGATGGTACTGGACCGCCGAGAGCGAGCGTGGCGATGAGGCTCCAAGCGCGCGCCAGGCCAGCGCGGTGGCGGTCGAAACCGCCCCCGCACGCCTCGGCACGGTGACTGAAACCGTCACGGCGGTCGGTACCGCCCGTGCCGTCAGTTCCGTCAAGATCATGCCCAGCACGGCGGGTCGGATCACCCTCATCGCCTTCCAGGCCGGACAGCGGGTCCAGTCCGGCGCGACGCTGGTCGAACTGGACAACGCCAGCGAACGGGCGGCGGTGCGCGAAGCCGAGAGCGAACTGACGAACTTGCGCCTGCAAGTGCGGCGCGCGGACTCGCTGCGTGCCCAACGGCTGGTGTCGGCGGCTGATCTGGACGACCTGCGCGCCAAGCTCGACATGGCCGAGGCCCGCCTGGAAGCCGCGCGCAGCCGGCTGGAAAAACGAACCGTCCGGGCACCCTTTGCCGGCGTGGTGGGGCTGCGCAACGTCAATCTCGGCGCTTACGTCGATACCGATACCGCGCTGACCACGCTCGACGATCTGGACACCATCGAGCTGGAATTCAAGGTGCCCGAGCGTTATTTCGCTACGGTCAAGCCCGGACAAACGGTCAGTGCCGTCAGCGCGGCTTTTCCGGGCCGAACCTTCGCCGGCGCGGTGCGCGAGGTGGATACCCGTATCGATCCAGCGAGCCGCGCCTTCCGGGTGCGGGCCGAACTGCCCAACCCCGACGCCCTGTTGCCGGACGGTCTGTTCATGGCGGTCCGCTTGACCGTCGCCGAGCGCGACCACGCGGTGCTGGTGCCCGAGGAAGCGGTGGTCAGCGAGGATGGCCGGAGCTACATCCATGTGGTGGCGGAGGGTATCGCGACCCGGACCGTGATCGTCACCGGGCAACGGCGCGACGCCGCGATCGAGGTGTTGACCGGACTGGCGCCGGGCGCCGAGGTGGTGACCAAGGGCCATCAGGCGCTGCGCGAGCGCTCGTCGGTGCGGCCGGTCGACGGGAGCGCGAAGACCGCCGCCGCTCTTGCTCCCAGGGGTGAGGACTGATGATCCGCAAGAAATCAATCGCTGCTCTCCCCGTGTGGGACAGGAATCGGAGCTGAGGGGCGCCGCCATGTTCCTGTCCGATCTGTTCATCCAACGGCCGGTGTTCGCCATCGTCGTCAGCCTGCTGATCGTGGTCGGCGGGGTCATGGCCGTGCGCGATTTGCCGGTGCGCGAACTACCGGATGTCGATGCCTCGGTGGTGACCGTCACCACCCGCTACACCGGCGCGGCGCCGGCCATCGTCGATACCGAGATCACCGAGGTCATCGAGGGCGCGGTGGCCCGGATCGATGGGGTCAAGCGCATCGAGTCCGGTTCCAGCGAAGGGGTGGGTCAGACGAGGATCACCTTCACCACCGGTCGGGAGATCGACAGCGCCGCCGCCGACGTGCGCGAGGCGGTCGGTTCGGTGGCCAACCGCTTGCCGAAGGAGGCCGACGAGCCGCGAGTGGTCAAGGCCGATAGCGACAGTCAGCCGGTGATGCGGGTTTCCCTGACCAGCGACCGCCTGTCCGGCGAGGAACTGACCGATCTGGCCGAGCGGGTGGTGGTGGATCGGCTGACCACGGTGTCCGGAGTAGGGGAGGTGACGGTGAGCGGTGCCCGCCGCCGCGCCATCCGGGTCTGGCTGGACAGCGAGGCCTTGGCGGCGCGCGGTCTGACCGTCGGCGACATCGAGACCGCCTTGCGCCGGGCCAACGTGGAACTGCCCTCCGGCCGACTGGAATCCAGCAACCGGCAACTGGCGGTGCGGGTCGATAGCCGGCTGAAAACCATCGAGGAATTTCGTAATCTCGCCATCGCCCAGCGCGACGGTTATCCGATCCGCCTGTTTGAACTGGCCAAGGTGGAGCCGGGCGTGGAGGACGACCGTTCCCTGGTGCGCACCAACGGCGAAAACTCCATCACCTTGCGGGTCATCCGCCAGTCCAGAGCCAATACCCTGGCGGTGTCGGCCGGGGTACGGGCCGAACTGGAGCGCATCCGCCCGCAACTGCCGGACGGGGTGCGGATGATCGTCGCCACCGACGACGCCCTGTTCATCCAGGCCAGCATCGACGAGGTCGTGGTGACGCTCTTGATCGCGGTCGGCGTGGTGGTGCTGGTCATCTTCGCCTTCCTCTATTCGCTACGGGCCACCCTGATTCCGGCCTTGACTATCCCGGTCTCGATCATCGGTGCCTTCATGCTGCTGGCGGCGCTGGGGTTTTCGATCAATCTGCTGACCCTGCTGGCCCTGATCCTGGCCATCGGGCTGGTGGTGGACGATGCCATCGTGGTGCTGGAAAACGCCCAGCGCCGGGTGGATCACGGCGAACCGCCGCTGGTCGCGGCCTATCGCGGCACCCGCCAGGTGACTTTCGCGGTGCTGGCCACCAGCGCGGTGCTGGTGGCGGTCTATGTGCCGCTGTCGCTGTTGGGCGGCGAGATCGGCAAACTGTTTCAGGAATTCGGGTTGGTGCTGGCGGCGGCGGTGGCGATTTCCACCTTCGTGGCACTGTCGTTGACCCCCATGCTGTGCTCGCAACTGCTGGGGCGCGGCGCGGCGCCCAACCGCTTCATGCGGGCGGCGGAACGTGCCTTCGCCGCCTTGGAACGCGGCTATCGGGCCGCCCTGGGC
>JBATDL010000625.1:0-2571 GCA_049663445.1 Candidatus Competibacter sp. | reverse complement strand
CGGCCGTCCCCGGCGACCCTGTTCGGGCGGCAGCAACCGGTTGATCTGCCCAAATTGCTCGTTCGTGAGATAATACAAACGATCCATGCTCAACGTCTCTGGCCGCAGATGACAGCTAACAGTCTCGCACACGAAGCATGATTTTGTGAACACGGCCTAGTGAGTGGTGGTCCATGACGGGGTTTTCGGGTCCGTTTGCGGATGCCCAAGCGGCGGGCGTGGTCGGCCAGATAGCGGACCGGATCGATGGTCGGATCCTGCTGGGTGGCATGGATGAGGAAATACAGACTGCGGGAGACCCTCTCCAACGAGAGGTCGGTGGCCGGGCAGGCCAAGACCTCGGCAATGGCGTCAGTCAAATCCCTTAACTTGTGACCAATGGGCTAAAGCGGCGCTTGGGCTGCCGGTCGGGTCTGGTCCAGCCAGTAGTCCAAACCCTGGGCGTTGAGTTCGATGTCCGATTCCAGCACCGTGTGCCATTGGGCAACGGGCAGCGTCCAGCCCTGCCGCAACGATTCGGTTTCCATCAGTGCCCATAATCCGGCCAGAATGCGTGCGCCGCGCTCGGGGCCGGCGTCCCGCTCGCGTTTGGCCACCGCCACATGGGCGGCGATCAGCCGGTGCAAATCGGCGCCCAGGCGGGGGATGTCCTCGACTCGGGAGAAATGGGTCAGGTAGAGCGCTTCCGGCCGGCAGGCCAGTATCCGATCCACCGATTCATGCATGACGTCGGGTTCGAATTGGGTCGGGGTGGTGGTGGGGATGACCGAAGGCCGCCCGTCCACATCCAGTTCGCGGAAGGACAGGCCGAAAATGTCGCCGGTGAACAGACAGCCGCTGCGCGTATCTTGCAGGGCAAGATGATGGCGGGCATGGCCGGGAGTGTCCAGGCAGACCAGGGTCCGACCGCCGAGGTCGAAGCTGAAGCCATCGCCGGCGGAAAGAATGCGCTCGGGGCTGACCGAAATCGGGTCGCCGTACAGATGGCGGGCTTCCGCCTCGCCGTAAACCGCCTGCACAGCGGCGAACAGCTTGGCCGGTTCGGCCATGTGCCGCGCCCCACGCGGATGCACGACCAGGCGCGCTTCGGGGAACGCCTGCATCATGGCGCCGGCGCCGCCCGCATGATCCAGATGGACATGGGTCAAAAAGACGTAGGCGACACTGGCCGGCGTCAGGCCAAGCTGTTGCAAGGCGTCCAGCGCATGGGGCAGGGCGGCATTGCTGGCGGTATCCACCACGGCGACCTGGCCGTTTTCAACGATGAGGTGAATGGCGGCGAGTTGGGGCCGGATGTAGCCAGCGTCAAAGGCGTAAATACCGTGCTCGTAAGGCAGCAGATCGACCATGCGGGTCCTCGTTTGCGGATTTTTGATCAAAGGAAAGCGGGTTGTGTGCCGGCAGTTGAACTCCATGAGGGCGACTGGCTCGGCGGCCGCGAAACCCTGATTTTACCGCGTTCCTCTCACTTTCCTTGAAATCCTTGTTTTTCTTGATGACGCCCAATGCTCAGATCGTTAATTCCGAGGGACTGAAAAGGGCTTGCGGGGGAGGGTGCATCGTGGAATCAGGTCGGGTGGATCGCTTGACGAACGACCTCCGTGGCCCACTGATTCAAACTTTTTCCGGCAACCTGCGCGGCCAGCAACGCCTCCGCATGAAGTTCCGAGGGGATGCGTAGTATCAAATTTCCCGATGCCGGCTTTTCAGGGGCAACCTCCCGTTCTTCGCAATCACGGAGAAAATCATCGACAGCCGCTTCAAAATCAGCCCGCAATTCGGCGACCGTCTCGCCGTGAAAGCTGATGATGTCGCGCACACCCAGCACGCGACCGACAAACAGTTGGTCGCGTTCATCAAACGCGACGCGGGCGATATACCCCTTATAAGTAAGCGTATTCATGATTCAATCCCTATTCGTCTTAAAAGTTCACGCGCTTCTTCCACCTGATACCGGCGTGCCTCTTTACCGGGATGAGGACGATGGCAATGCCATTGCTCGTTTTTCAACGTGATCTTGATCCGTGACCCGAAACGCTCAAATACAGCACCGCCAAGAGCGACGATGAGCGCCTCGATGTCCGCAAAACTGATGTTGCCCAAGGTGGGTTCATGAAAGAGTCAGCAATTCCCGGCCTCCATTGTACAGGACAAAATCCGCTAACCAAATGAATTTACGTTAAAATTCTTCCGGGTGGCGTATTGGTTAGAGGTAGAAAACAGCGATTTTGAGGGCTCGATCCCAACCGTTTAAAGAGCGACTCCAGTGCCTGATGAAAAGCGTATTGCCGGGCGGATTCTTGGTGATGAAATCATTGTACAGGACAAAAATAACTTACTGAAAATTAACTTACTGAAAATTAAGATAAAAAATAACAGCTATTTTGAGGGTAGTAGGATCGCGAGGTTGCTGTTACCATAACTAATTGATTGATAACATTAATTAACGTGAGTTCTGGATAAGGAAGAAAGTGGTCTCTGGAGCGGAACCGGCTAAGGTTTCTGGTATCACCCCTGCTGCTCCAGGAGTCGCCCTCATGAGCTTAGAAGACCTCTTTTGCGACATTGATG
>JBATDL010000624.1:0-7716 GCA_049663445.1 Candidatus Competibacter sp. | reverse complement strand
GGCGATCTGGCCGAGTGGACGATACCCAATGGTGGACTGTTCTTCTGGGTGCGGCTGAAGGCGGGCGGCGACACCCGCGCCCTGCTGGTGCGAGCCCTGGAGCGCAAGGTGGCGTTCATGCCGGGCGAGGCGTTCTTCACCAGTCCCAGCGCGGCGCACGGCGCATTCATGCGCTTGAATTTCAGCCACGCCACGCCCGAGCAACTGGAGCGCGGCCTGGCGGTGCTGGCGGAGGTGATTCGGGAGCAGCGGGGAATGGCGAAGACGGAAGCAGCGGCTGGGATGGTGGAGATTTAACGCCCAATCCGCAAACGTGAGCCGCCGCTTTCGCATGACCGCCGCTCCTTCGCGCCGGCTGGCATCAGACTCGGGCCAACTCGGCACATCCGGGCATCGGGGCTCTCCACGGCCACGGGTCAGGGTCGGGACGAGGTGTTGCGGCGCGGCTTTCTGGACTTGAACAGCACCCCGAGCTTGGCTTTCAGGCCACGCCGCTCGTTCGACATGGCTTCCAGAAAATCGGACAGCACCTTGGATTTTTCGATGGTGTACAGCACCAGCATCGTGGTCGGCAGAAATACGATCAGAAATAACAGCAGTCGGCGCCACCACGGTTGGCCCGCCTCGTCGAAGACATTCATGCCCAGAAGACCGGTGGTGATGGCACCGATCATGCCAAACGTAGTCACCACGGTCAGCCGCACCACGGTGTTGGCCTGCCGGCGCAAGCCATCGCTGTCCAGATATTGATTCATTTCCTTGACTGCCTCGCTGACATCCCGGTAAATCCGGTCGGTGTCGAGATGCCCGGTCAACAGCCGAAACAGATCCTTGGCCTGCGCCTGATTGGAAACCTCGTGAAACCAGTAGCGATGGGTGAAGCGCAGGAAGGTTTCGAAGATTCGGCGGATTTCCCGTTTGAACGTTTTAACCGAATCCACATTGCGGATATCGAGTTGGCTGACCGCCGCGACCAGCCATTCCGAGAACAGCATCAGGGTGGCTTTGTGGAAATGGGCGATCAGGTTGACCAGGAAATACTGGTGGCGGAACTGACCCAGCAGGCCGGCTTCCGCGTCGGCGAAGAAACGGTCGCCAGCCTTACCGATCATGACGAAGGCGTGCCCACAGCACAGGTAGCGACTGCCCAGCGCCGGATCAGCGGGATTCCAGAACTTGTCGTAGCAGTATCTCCGCTCGAAATCGGCCAGTTCCTGCTCGGAATAGGGCAGGGTATTGGAGGGTCCCGGCTTGGCGACCAGGGCCAGGCGGGCAAAGTCGCCACGGGTCAAAACCTGCGGATCGTCGAAGCTGAGATAGGCCAGCAACGGCATGCGGTGGTATTCGATCTGCCGGTAACGAACCACGCCCTCTTGATCGGAATGGTACAGAGCCAGCGGCCGCAGCAGATAGTCCCAATGGGCGGCGACGCTGGGGGAACGGTGTTGACAGACGAAATTGAGATACTTGCGCCGGTTTTCGTAGTCGGACACCGCCAGTGTTTCGCCGGTCGCCGCCAGCCACTCCACCCGACGCGGGCACTGGCCACCCTGACCGTTGGCCTCCCAGAACGCCGGATAGGCCCGGCCCAGTTTGAACAGCGCCTCCTGGGCCAGTGGCAGCGGCAAATCATTAGCGTAGAACTCCACTGCCAATATGACGATGTCAATGTCGTAGAAAAAATAGAGATCCACATGCGCGACTTCGAACATCACCGGTGGCGATTGCTCGTCGAGAATGGCCCGCATCCGGGTAATGTCGCGGCGACGGTAGACCCGGATCGGCGATTTGCCGTAGCCGCTCAGCCCTTCGCGACCTGTACCTTCGCCATACAAGAAACGCTGTACGTAGGGTAGAAAAGTGACGAATTCCTTATAGTGCCGCTCCTGAAAATCCTCTGGATCGCCGAATTCATCCGCCACTTCCCGCCAAGGACACTGCTCGCCCATGGCATCCAGCAACTCCCAGTATTTCGAGATGTGAGGTTCCCGCACACGGGCATGCATCACCTGCAAGGGCCACAGCAGGATTTGGCGGAAATGGCGGACTAAGGGTGAAGCGTCTTTTTTATGGGCGTCGCTCACTTAGTCAAACCCACATTATTTGGAATCACCATATCATTCTGGCCAATAATGAGAATCCAGTGCCTCAGTCGGACTGAACGGTGGTGATTCCGGAAACGCATCCTGATCAAATCCTGTTTCACGCATCGCAATCAGGCGGGCATCACCATAAGCTTCCATGAAAGCCTCATCCAGACAAGCCTTCAGACCAGGGTTTTTTCTTAAAAGACGTTCAAGACGACGACGCTGCTCCATAATGGTCGCTGTCCAACTTACTCCACGTCGCTCTGGCTGATGGCGCCATTTCAGCAGATGCGCCAGCAGTACACCAAGACGGCTTTCCAACTCGCGTTCCCGGCTACCGCCCATATCTTCCAGTTCCTCGGCGAGGTTTTCGATATCAAGCTCATCGAAGCGTTTTGCTCGCAATAAAGCGGCGTTTTCTTTCGCCCAAGTATAGAAATCGTGCTCGTGATAGGTCATGGCACTCGCCCCGTGCTCGATTTTCAAAAAACAGCATTACAATTGATTGGTCACGACGCATCGTAGTGGAGTACCCGTTCCATGATGCATGTCGTTTCCTTATAGATCACAAAGTCAGAAAAGTCAGAGTGGATAGAATTACCTTTGGCAACCCTATCCACAATACAAATCCTTACGCCTCCACCACCGGAATCTTACCGATTTTCGCCTGCCATTCCCTTGGCCCGGTCTTGTGGACGCTGCTGCCCTTCGAATCCACCGCCACCGTCACCGGCATATCCTTGACCTCGAATTCATAGATTGCCTCCATGCCGAGATCCTCGAAGGCCAGCACCTTGGACGCCTTGATCGCCTTGGACACCAGATAGGCCGCGCCGCCGACTGCCATCAAATACACCGCCTGGTTGTCCTTGATCGCGTCGATGGCGATCTGGCCGCGCTCGGCCTTGCCGACCATGCCCAGCAAGCCGGTCTCCTCCAGCATCTGGCGGGTAAACTTGTCCATGCGAGTCGCGGTGGTGGGGCCGGCGGGACCGACCACCTCGTCGCGGATCGGATCGACCGGGCCGACGTAGTAAATGAAACGATTGGTAAAATCGACCGGCAGTTTCTGACCGGCGCTCAGCATATCGGTCATACGCTTATGGGCGGCATCGCGGCCGGTCAGCATCTTGCCGTTGAGCAGCAGCACCTCGCCCGGCTTCCAGCTCGCCACCTCCTCACGGGTGACGGTGGCCAGATCGACCCGGCGGGCGTTGGTCGGCGCATAGGTCAGCTTCGGCCAGTCGTCCAGGCTCGGCGGTTCCAGTTTGGCTGGTCCGGTGCCGTCGAGATGGAAATGCACATGGCGGGTCGCGGCGCAGTTCGGCACCAGCGCGATCGGCAGGTTGGCCGCGTGGGTCGGATAGTCGAGCACCTTGACGTCGAGCACGGTGGTCAGGCCACCGAGACCTTGCGCGCCGATGCCCAGCGCGTTGACCTTCTCGTACAGCTCGATGCGCAGTTCCTCGGCGCGATTCTTCGGACCCCGGGCGATCAGATCCTGGATATCGACCGGCGCCATCAGCGACTCCTTAGCCATCAGCAGCGCCTTTTCCGGGGTGCCGCCGATGCCAACGCCGAGAATGCCCGGCGGGCACCAGCCGGCGCCCATGGTCGGCACCGTCTTCAGCACCCACTCCACCAGATTGTCCGACGGGTTCAGCATCGCGAACTTGGATTTTGCCTCCGAACCACCACCCTTGGCCGCGCAAATTACCTCCAGATGATGACCGGGGACGATCTCGTAATGCACCACCGCCGGGGTGTTGTCCTTGCTGTTCTGGCGCTTGCCGGCCGGATCGAGCAGCACCGAAGCGCGCAGCTTGTTGTCCGGGTTGAGATAGGCGCGGCGCACGCCTTCATTGACCATCTCCTGCACCGACAGGGTGGCATCCCAATGCACGTCCATGCCGACCTTGAGGAATACCAGGGCGATGCCGGTATCCTGGCAGATCGGGCGGTGGCCCTCGGCGCACATGCGCGAGTTGATTAGAATCTGGGCGATGGCGTCCTTGGCCGCCGGGCTTTCCTCGCGCTGGTAGGCCGCCGCCAGCGCCTTGATGTAATCGACCGGATGGTAGTAGCTGATGTACTGGAAGGCGTCGGCGATGCTCTGAATAAAGTCTTCTTGGCGAATGGTGGTCATGATATCTCCAACAGACGAGGAATCAGGCGCGGGCCGCGCCCGGACAGGGTGATGATAGTGATGTGGCGGCGGTTATT
The DNA here is from genome assembly GCA_049663445.1 of Candidatus Competibacter sp. GTDB lineage: Bacteria > Pseudomonadota > Gammaproteobacteria > Competibacterales > Competibacteraceae > Competibacter. The sequence goes on along the minus strand of JBATDL010000624.1, from coordinate 3,406 downwards.
TTAACAGTATTCCCTGGGAACGAACCGGTGATCCCTGTTGTATCCAAACATGATCAACACCGATTCAGGGTCCATTCATGCATCGCGCAACCATCATCCACTATGGAAAATCACCGAGAGTCGCCCCTCCTTAATCCCTGAACGCCATGAACCGATTTTTGGAAATCGACACCCTGCGAGGGCTGTTGTTGGTGCTTATGGTGATCAACCATACGCCCAGCCCGCTTCGGAGTCTGACCAACCAGCCGTTGGGGTTTGTCTCGGCCGCCGAAGCCTTCGTTTTCGTCTCGGCCTGCCTGTGCGGTCTCGTGTTCGGTCACCGGTTGCATGGCGGCGGGCTGCCCGAGGTGCGCGGACTGGCACGGCGTCGCGCCCGCCAAATCTATACCGGCCACGTACTGACTCTGCTGTTCTGCTTCGCGATCATCGGCCAGGGGCTCGGGCGCCTGAGCCCGTTCTATAACATGGTTCATCCCTACCTGGAGCAGCCGGCCAAGGCGACGGCTTCGGCGCTGCTTCTGCTTTACCAGCCGCCGCTGCTGGATATCCTGCCGATGTATCTACTGTTCCTGTTGCTCACCCCCTTTATTCTCAACATGCTGGTTCGCGCCGGCTTCCGTCCGGTCCTGGCCGCCAGCCTGCTGCTGTGGCTAACCGCGCAATCCGGCCTGAAGGAATGGTTGGTCGGTGCTCTCGCCGACGGTTGGCTGATAATCGCTCCGGGCGCCTTCGACCTGCTGGCCTGGCAACTGCTCTGGGTGAGTGGCCTACTCCTGGGTTACCGTCTCCAGCAACAACGCCCGAAACGCGCGGTTCTGGTTCTGCCCAGGATGCCTTGGCCGGCACTGGTGGGCGTGGTCCTGTTTTTCTTCTGTTGGCGATGGTCGTGGATTCCGATCTCCGTCGATCATGGCAATCCCGGCTGGCTACTGGACAAATGGCGGCTGGGACCGCTGCGCCTGCTGAATTTCTTCGCCCTGTTGTACCTGGCGCTGTGGCTGGGACCTTATCTCGCCAAGGCGCTCGGGAGCCTGAAACCACTGATCCTGATCGGCCGCAACACCCTGCCGCTATTTTGTCTGCATGTCTGTTTCAGCTTGCTGGCGATCGGCGTCATCGAACTGTACGAACTGACCGACGGCTGGCGCTACTCGATCCTGGCCCTGCACCTGGTCTTGATCCTGGGTTCGTCGCTGATACTGGACAAACTCTCCAATAGCCCACCTGGCGACCCAGTCCCCGCACCGTCTCCTCGCGGCTGATCCCAATCTAGAAACTTTCAGCGTCATTAAAGCGCGCGCTTCCGCCCGGATTGCACTGTTTTCGGGCAAATCGTCCCTGGTTTGCTCCGTTCGACGACGCTCGTTATACTCGCGACCGTCTTACATTATGCCTAACCCGATCTTATCTGATTTTTATGATCATGAAATAGCTGAATTTTTTTAATCAGCGCCGGTATGATTCCAAAAGTTTCGTCAACCGCGCTGGGTTGGCGGCCAGTGGCACGTCATTTGTCTTTCCCCTTCCAATCCCTTCCCGCAAGTGAAACCACTTATGCAGCAGACGCGCAACGCCGCCGGCCTGTACCGGCCTGAATTCGAACGAGACAGTTGCGGTTTCGGACTGATCGCCCAAATGGACAACCGGCCGAGCCACTGGCTGATCCAAACCTCCATCAACGCCCTGGCGCGGCTCACCCACCGTGGGGCGGTCGCCGCCGACGGCAAATCCGGCGACGGCTGCGGCCTGTTGATGCGGAAACCGGATGCATTCCTGCGCCAGGCCGCCACTGCGGCTGGCATCCATCTGGGCGAGCATTACGGTGTCGGCATGGTGTTCCTCAACCGCGACCCGGCTCTGGCCGAAGCCGCACGCGCCGACCTGCAAGCGGAACTGGAGCGACAGGGACTCGCGGTCGCCGGCTGGCGGGCGGTGCCGGTCAATCCCGACGCCTGCGGCGAGGAATCGCGCAACACCCTGCCGGACATCGCGCAGATTTTCGTCAACCCGCCGGCCGGGATGCTGCCGGAGGTGTTCGAACGCCATCTGTTCGTCGCCCGCCGCCGCGCCAACCAGCACATCCGCGCCCGCGATCCGGTCCACTACGTGCCGTCGCTGTCGGGCCGGCTGATCAGCTACAAGGGGTTGGTGATGCCGGCCAACCTGCCGGTGTTCTACCCCGACCTCGGCGATGAGCGGCTGGAATCCTCGATCTGTCTGTTCCACCAGCGCTTTTCCACCAATACTCTGCCGCAGTGGTGGCTGGCGCAGCCGTTCCGCTATCTGGCCCATAACGGCGAAATCAACACCATCGGCGGTAATCGCAACTGGGCCGAGGCACGCAGCTACACATTCTCCTCGCGGCTGCTGCCGGACATGGCCGAAATCCGGCCGCTGGTCAACATGACCGGTTCGGACTCCAGCTCGCTGGACAACATGCTGGAAGTGCTGGTGATGGGCGGCATGGATCTGTTTCGCGCCATGCGCCTTCTAATCCCGCCAGCCTGGCAGAACGTCGAGCACATGGACCCGGATTTGCGCGCCTTCTACGAGTACAACTCGATGCACCTGGAGCCGTGGGATGGCCCGGCCGGCATCGTGCTCACCGACGGCCGCTATGCCGGCTGCGTGCTGGATCGCAACGGCTTGCGCCCGGCCCGCTACGTCATCACCGAGGACCGCCATTTCACCATCGCCTCGGAGATCGGCGTGTACGACTACGCCCCCGAGCAGGTGGTGGCCAAGGGCCGGATGAAGCCCGGCGAAATGCTGGCCGTCGACGTCGAAACCGGCCGACTGCTCATTCCGGCCGACATCGACAACGACCTCAAAAGCCGTCACCCCTACCGGCGCTGGCTGCGCGGCAACGTCCAGCGCTTGCGCTCGCTGTACCGGGACGAGCCGGAGCTGGAGCCGCTGGCGCCGGACACCCTTAACGTCTATCAAAAGCTGTTCGGCGTAACCTTCGAGGAGCGCGATCAGGTGCTGCGGGTACTGGCCGAGGCCGGTCAGGAAGCGATCGGCTCGATGGGCGACGATACCCCGTTCGCGGTGCTGTCCGCGCGGCCTCGCTCGCTGTACGACTACTTCCGTCAGCAGTTCGCCCAGGTCACCAACCCGCCGATCGACCCACTGCGCGAAGCAGTGGTGATGTCGCTGGAAACCTGTCTGGGCGCCGAGTGCAACCTGTTCGAAGAAAGCCCGACCTATGCGCCGCGCTTGACCGCCAACTCGCCGGTGCTGACCGAGGGCCGCTACCGGGCGCTGCTGGCCAACCCCGACGGCCGTTACCCGCATCGGATCATCGATCTGAACTATCCGGCCGGCGAAGGTCTCCAGGTTGCCATCGAACGGATCTGCGCCGAAGCAGCGGCGGCGGTGCGCGAAGGCGTGACGCTGCTGGTGC
>JBATDL010000623.1:0-2566 GCA_049663445.1 Candidatus Competibacter sp. | reverse complement strand
AAACTCAAACAGTTCCGCCGAGTCGCCACCCGCTATGAAAAACTCAAAGTCCACTTCCTGGCTTTCGTCACCCTCGCCCTCATCGTGATCATGCTCCGCTAGCAATTTTGTGAACACGACCTAGGATGCCTGATTCCAAACCCTGTTTTTAATGTTCCAGCGTCAGTACGGCATCCATCTCCACCTGTGCGCCGCGCGGCAGGGCCGCGACCCCGATCGCCGCCCGCGCTGGATAGGGCTCCTGAAAATACTCGGCCATGATCTGGTTGACCAAGCTGAAATGGCCAAGATCGGTCAGAAACACGTTGAGCTTGACCGTGTCGGTCAGACCGCCGCCGGCGGCGTGAGCCACCGCCGCCAGATTGTCGAACACTCGGCGGATCTGCGCCTCCATGCCGCCATCGACCAGTTGCATGGTAGCGGGGTCCAGCGGAATCTGGCCCGACAGGTAAACGGCGTCGCCGACCTTGACCGCTTGGGAGTAGGTGCCGATGGCGGCGGGAGCCTGATCGGTCTTGATGATTTCACGGGGCATGATGGAATGTCTCTTATGATGGGCTCTTCAGCAAAACTTGCGGAGGAGGGCTGAGGCGAGCTTTTGACATCCTCCCCGCCCTAAAGGGCGGAGATTCCTACGGCGCTCAGGCGCGGCATTGAGCCACCCCTGAGTTGCTTCGGTGGGTTCCTGCTGCTGACGGCATTGCCGCACCGTTCACTTCACAGGCTAACCGGGCGTGTCCGCCCTTAAAATAAGCAGTTTAGCAGCGCTTTGCGAATCCCTTCAAGATGGATTCCCGCGCTGCGCGCTATCCTTCCCCACCCTGAACGGCGGGGCTTGTCGCGCTCCGGGTCAGCCGCGCCGGGCCAGCTTCAGCGTTTCCGGCAGGGTGCGCAACTGGCGCATCACCCGGGCCAGTTGCGCCCGGTCGTGGACGTTGAGCAGCAGATGAACGGTCGTCGTGTTGCCGTCTCGCTCCGTGGTGTTGATAGTCTCGATATTGGTGTCGGTGACGGAGATGGCGGCGGCGATGGTGGCCAGCACCCCACGTTTGTTAACCACTTCAAGCCGCAGTTCGGCGCTGAAGTCGGCGCCGGGTTGTTGTTCCCATTCCACCTCGATCCACTTCTCGGGACTTTTCTTGTAGCTGGCGACGTTTTTGCAGTTGTCCCGGTGGATGACGATCCCGCGCCCGGCGTTGAGATAACCGATGATGGCGTCGCCCGGCAGTGGCCGGCAGCATTTGCCGAACCCGACCACCGTGCCTTCGGTACCCTTGATCAATAACGGCTGGGCGTCGGCGTCCGGTGGGTTGGCTTCGTCTTCGCCGTCCTCCGGCATCAGCCGCTTGGCGATCAGCGCCGCAAACCGGTTGCCTAATCCGATATCGGCCAGTAGGTCGTTGACATGGCTTAAGTTGAATTCCCGCAGGAGCGTCTGGACTTGCGCCGCCGGCAGTTCGCCCAACCCGCCGATCCGCCCGGCCAGCGCCTTTTCCAGCAGCCGCTTGCCGAGCAGGACCGCTTCCTCGCGTTGCAAGTGCTTAAGGTAATGGCGGATGCTGGAGCGAGCCTTGGCGGTGACCACGAAGTTGAGCCAGGCGGGATTGGGGCGAGCGGTGGGCGTAATGACGACTTCGACGGTTTGGCCGGTGCTTAGCGGCGTACGCAGCGGTACCAGCCGCCGGTCCACCTTGGCGCCCACGCAGGTGTTGCCCACATCGGAGTGGATGGCGTAGGCGAAATCCACCGCAGTGGCGCCGCGCGGCAGCTCGACGATTTCGCCGCGGGGGGTGAATACATAAACCTCGTCCGGGAACAGATCGACCTTGACGCTTTCCAGGAATTCCACCGGGTTGCCGGCGCGGCGTTGCATGTCCAGCAGCTTTTGCAGCCACTCGCGGGCGCGCTGCTGGGTGTGGCTACCCTGACCATCGCCGGACTTGTAGCGCCAGTGCGCGGCGACGCCGACCTCAGCCATGACATGCATTTCCTCGGTGCGGATTTGCACTTCGATCGGGACGCTGTTGGGGCCGAACAGCACCGTGTGCAGCGACTGGTAGCCGTTGGCCTTGGGGATGGCGATGTAGTCCTTGAACTTGCCGGGCACCGGCTTGTACATCGCGTGCAGTGCGCCGAGCGCCAGGTAGCAGGTCGGCACGTCCTTGACGATGACCCGGAATCCGTAGATGTCGAGCACCTGGGAGAAGGACAGGTGCCGTTGCACCATCTTGCGGTAGATGCCGTACAGGTGTTTCTCGCGGCCATGGACTTCCGCGGCGATGCCGTTCTCGGGCAGGCGGCGCTTGATCGATTCGAGGATCTTGCCGACGACCTCGCGCCGGTGGCCCCGCGCGGCCCGCACCGACTTGTCGATCACCGCATAGCGCAATGGGTAGAGGTGGAGGAACGACAGCTCCTGCAACTCGCGGTAGATGCTGTTGAGGCCCAGCCGATTGGCGATCGGCGAATAGATTTCGAGGGTTTCGCGGGCGATGCGCTTTTGCTTGTCGGGTCGCACGCACTGCAGCGTGCGCATGTTGTGCAGCCGATCCGCCAGCTTGATCAG
>JBATDL010000622.1:0-1934 GCA_049663445.1 Candidatus Competibacter sp. | reverse complement strand
AGTCTTCGGGCCAGCGGGTGGGGATTTCGGTGATGGGCGTTGAGCCGTGGCGCTCGAACCAGGTCGTGGTCTCGGTGCCGGCGGCGACGCGGCGGGCCAGCACGATCTCGAAGGCGCGTTCGCCGAGCGCGACCTCGGGCGGTGTTGGGTGTTCGCAGGCTGCGGCGTCGCCGCCGTCCGGCAGCAGGCCGTAGAGTCGGTAGCAGCGCCAGTCGAGTTCTTCCTGAGTGGCGATTTGCTGGCGCAACAGGGAAGCCGCGCGGGCGCGGGCGGCGTCGAGACTTTGACGGGTGGGGAGGGTCATGAGGCCGTGGCTTTCAAGGGTTCGATTTTCCTACGTTACATTATCGTGATATAAGATTCCATGATTATCAGATTTGTTTATCCTGATTGGGAGTACCGTATGGAACAGATCAACGTGACTCAGGCGGCGCGGCAGTTTTCGGACCTGCTGAACCGGGTATTTTACCAGGGCGCCAGTTTTGAACTGGAGCGCGGTAACAAGGCCATTGCCCGGTTATGCCCGGTCTCGGCGCCGCGCCGGGTGGCGGTGTGCGATCTCAATCGCCTGTTTGCGGAATGGCCCCGGTTGAACGAGGACGCTGAGCGTTTTGCCCAGGATCTTGAGGCCATCCGTAAAGCGGCTGGACCGGAACGCGATCCATGGGCCTAGTCCTGGACACCTGCATTCTGATTCGCGCCGAACGGGGCGACGCGCTGGATTTTACGCGCTGGACCGATTATGGCGATGCCTTCATCAGCGTTATCACGGTCTCGGAACTGCTGGTGGGCGTTCACCGGGCCGACAGCGACGCGCGACGCGCCCGCCGTTCCGCGTTCGTCGAGGCGATTCTGGCGCGGTTGCCCACGCTGGATTTCACGGCGGAAACCGCGCGGGTTCACGCCGGTCTCTTCGCCGCCCTGAGCCAGCGGGGTGAAATGATTGGAGCGCACGATCTGATCATTGCCGCAACGGCGCTCAGTCAGGGTTGCGCGGTGCTGACCACCAACGTCGCTGAGTTTTCGCGTGTGCCGGGGTTGGATGTAGTCGATCCCAACGTCCGCTAAGGCAAGGTGCAATTTCAGGGGTTTGATGAATGCATGCTAAGTTGCGTGATGACGCGGAACCTGCGCCAGCCTGCGCCGACGAGCGGTCGGTGGACTATGATTCGCCGTGGAAAGAAGCGATTGCCGCGTATTTTCAGCCCTTCATGGCGCTGTTTTTTCCGGCGATTCATGATTGGATTGACTGGGGCCGGCCGTATGAGTTTCTGGATGCCGAGTTGCGCCAGATCACCGGGGATGCGGAGATTGGCCGCCGGGCGGCGGATCGACTGGTCAAGGTCTACCTTGTGGAAGGGGCCGAGGTCTGGCTGCTGATTCATATTGAGGTGCAGGGCCGGGCGGACGTGCGTTTCCAGATGCGCATGTTCCAGTATTACTATCGGATTTATGATCGCTATGGCGACGTGGAGATTGTGAGTCTGGCGGTGGTGACGAACCAGATGCCGGACCCGGACCTGGGAACCTATCAGCGGGAACGGGAGGGGTATGGCGTGCGCTTCCGGTTTCGCGTGCAGGCGTTGCGGGCCTGGAACGAGTCGACGTTGATCGAGCTGGCGGCCTGTAACCCTTTTGCGGTGGTGGCACTGGCGCAACGGGCGGCGCACCGGCGGTGGAAAGACGAGAAACGCAAGGTGCGCAAGCGGGAGATTATCACGCTGCTGTACCGTTATCGCTATGGACGGGGGTAGTCCTGCAGACTGTAGTGAACCCTCACACAGCAGCCATCGATAGGGTTTGATTATAATGATGAACGAAATACCAAATGGCCCCAATGTGGTTTTCGATCTTTTTTGAAAAAGATAGAGTTTCTCTGACCAAACGGGAGATGCGTTGTCTCATGGTGCAATTGAATCGTTCAATTTTATTCG